>JACQNW010000035.1 GCA_016202845.1 Candidatus Aenigmatarchaeota archaeon | reverse complement strand
TTTCCTGTTGTGTGGACGCGTACGCGTCATTTCCTCAAAGGCCTTTACAATACTCCAAAAGTCCGCATCCATATATGTCGGCTCTGGCCAACAAAATGGAGATCATAAAAACCTTAACTTCTGATATTATTTTATAATTGTTTTCTTTGGATACGACAGCCTTTCTTTTACAAAAGAAAGGCTAGCTACTGAGTGCTTTTCATTCTTGTAATTAATTGCTGAAGCCTAGTATTTATATCTTCTTTTGATGTAGTCAGGTCGCAATTTCCGCACGACTGCAGGCACTGGACAGGAAATTCCTCTGTTCCGTATCCCAACTGCACGCATGCATTAAGAAAATCCCTGTCTTTTTTTGTTATTTCATACGTGTTCAGGTAATTGTCCTCGGCATATGGCGTGCAATAGGCAAGGCAGCCGGCCCTGAATTTTGCCTGGAGATCTGTCTCTGATATATTACTTCCGGCGCTGCTGAGGACGAAAGCCACGATTGCGATAAGCACTATGACAACTATCGCAACCAATGTCGCCATGTTTAGAGCAAGCTCAAGTCCTCTCATATTAATCAACCGTCCTGTGCAAGTACGAGAATATTACTATAGGTATGATTATGATCATAATGATTATTATTATGAACAATATTACTCCGCTGTCAATGCCTCCGCCTGTCTGCTGAGGCGCTGGAACACAGACACCTGAAGAACATATTTTGCCTGCAGGGCACTGCGAGTCTATTGTACACTGGGCTGATTTTACACATTTATCGCTTTTACAGACTTCGCCTGCTGAACAATCAAAATCTGCAACGCATTCCGGCGGCGGCTCATTTGAAATGCATTTATGACCGCCGCATGAATAGCCTGTTGGACATGAAACTATGACTGAATTTTGGCAAAGACACCTGCTATTTGTTCCTGGCGTGTCTGCGTTTGTTGTGCATGTATTTGGCGGAGGACAATCGCTGCTGCATGTCTGGAAAGTTTCGCCCTGTTCGCACAAAGTATTGCCGCAAACTGCTTGAGCAGGACTTGTACAATCAGCAGGACAGTTTGTGACTGTTTCATTTACCTCACATGCATTATTGCCGCAAACCGTTCTTATGAATACGGTGAAGTTTGAGCTTAGATATTTGTTGTCCTTTTCATCTTCAATTCCGCCTACAAGTCCAATAGCACACCTCAAAACAAGCCACAGACCAGTCTCATTTCCTTTGGTTGAAATATTAATTATGCCCTGTCCGCCTGCAGGAATGCTGGCAGTTGCCCTTAATGTTTTTGGAACCAGCAAAGGATTTCTGTACATACATGTGCCAAATACCGTGAGACTTGTATTTGCTGCATTTTGAACAGTTATCAGAGTGCTTGCATTGCTGTTGAAAGGTATTTGGGATTCTGGAGGATCTATTGAAACAATTGAAATTGGCGGAGGCGTCACTACAATATTTTTGTTTACATTTGTGCTATTGTGCAATCTTGAACTTACGCAGTCGCTTCTTGTCGATACATTTACAAAACATGATGCAACATTCCATGCGCCAACTTTATTCATAAGCTGGGCAATTGTCAAAGTCTTGTTTTCACCCGATCCAAGCCTTTCACAAATAGATAGAGAGCTTTGTGTTTGCTGGCATGTTGTGTTAGTTGCACATGGCTGCATGAGCTTACAACCAACAAATCCAAACCTGTCATCCACATCAGGGTTGTGCACGCTTACTGCCAAATTTATATTTGTATTATTTTCTATTGAACCTGCTGATATTGTTACATTCTGGATATAGGAGTCAATGGGCGGAATTGCATTGAATGAGCCAGATATCGACTTTAGAGGGAAGCTTAGCGAACAATCACTGCGGAATGATCCAACAATATTGCAACTTACACCCCACAAACCGGCTTTGTTAGCACTAAACTCCAAGTCAAATGTGTTGTTAATGCTTCCGTTAACCTGGCTGTTTTCATAAAGCTGACAGCCGAATTGCCTGGAAATTGAGCTGCCTGAAGACGGTGCAGCAGTGCAGCTGACTTTTCCGTAAACATCCAGCGTTCCCTGCTTGCTCACCCTAACAGGTATGCTGACAGTTTCGTTAAGCCTTACAGTGTTTGGAATCTCCATTGACATATCAAGCGCTGAAGGAATGAAATTTATTGATTCCAGTATTTGCAAAATCAAATTCATTGCTCTTTCTGATTCCTGTACAAGCATGTTGGATTTTGAAACAGACAAATCCTGGATTGTCTGCTCCATAAAGGATATATGGTTCGTCGCCAGGTTCAGGGCATCGGTTAATTTACCTAAAGTATAATAAAGTTCTGTGCACGAAGCATCTGTCTGGTTTGCACCGCATTGTTGTGATATAAGCACAGCAGTCTGCTGCTTCATGATGAATATCTGCTGCTCTGTATACCTGAATCTTGCAAGCCATTCATTCAACAAAGCAATATTGAATGTAGGACATTGCGCAGTGTAAACATTTGTAACATAATCGCCCGAACTGGAACCAGTGAATCCTGAAGCCAGATAATAAAATCCTGCTTCCATATCATTGCATCTAAATTCGCATTTGTAGCTGTTTAAAGAGCCGCAAAGACATGGCTTAGGGTGAACGACGCCAGAGGCGTCAACAACACTTCCGCAGTTTTGTGTTGTTGCAGAATAAGCATTCTTGCACTGCGCTACGGTTGATGAAGCAGCACATACGCGGAATGTTGGAAGATTAATTGTTGTTTTTGGCGTACCTGAAAAGTTTATGCCGACATCTGTTTTCAAAACTCCAAGGGGCAAATTAAATCCATCCAGAATAACGTCTGAAAGTATTATGCTGAAATTTCTCTGGTCTTTTGCACCCTCGTTGCCAGAAACCGAGAAAGCACGCGCTTGTACAGAGCAAACATAACCACCTTCATTCCTGCAATCAGTGCCAAGCTTGATTAATACTTCGCTGTTTTCAGAAATGCCGCAGCTTCTTGTTGTCCAAGGCAATGTTTCCACTCCCTTACTAAGAACTTTGTACTCGCATCTAGAAATCCCCACGCCTCCTGGATCATTATCCATTATCCTCACAGTGAAGTTTGCATTAATCCATGGACCGCTCTGAGGCGACAAAATTTCTGAATAAGGCGTTGTATAATCAATGCTGAACATCCGCAGGCCTATTTCTCCCGATATTATAGCTTCATCTGCACTTCCAGCCAAATCGCCGCTCCTTATCATGCCCCCTTCCCCGCACGGGCCGGTGTCGCACTTCAGGTCTGTGCAGGCAACTGGAACAGGCAGCACGCCGCATAACGGAAATGTTGCAGGGCACTGGCTGTCAAAACATTTTTCAGAATCCCTGCCTGTTATAAGGCCTGTTGCAATGCTTTGTTTTTGGGATGCAAACGAAGCACTGGAGGAAGGCACATTTGCAAACGCGCGGGCCTCAACTATACATACATTTTCTCCCTGTGCACTGCAGTTAGCTTCTGCACCTACTGTAATTTTGGCATTTGAATTGCAAGACCTTTCTATCCAGTCCTGCTTAATGCCCGATGCTTCCCTAATCCTGTATTCACATTTAGAAAAGCCCGTGCCCGCAAGATTTGTATCAATTATTGAAACTGTGAAATTCTTTCTTTGATAAGAGCCGGAAGGCGGCGATGTTATATTAGAATACAAATAACGTATAGAAAAGGTGCGTGAAGCAGTTGCACTATTGCCCACCGTATCCGCGGCTCTCGCCTCTATCCTGCATGAATTTGAACCTTGGGTTGGGCAGTCTCGCCCAGGACCAATTGTGATTGAAACAGAGGATGAGCATGTTCGTTCTGTCCACGGCTTTGTTTCAACGCCATTGTCCAAAACCCTGTATTCACACAATGAAAGCCCTGTCTCGTCGCTGTCTTTTATGCTCACTGCGAATGACCTTTGATGAACGCTTCCCTGAGACGGGGACAGAATTTCTATCACCGGCCCTTTTTCATCAAGATAAACATAAGTCGAACGCTCTTCATCGCTCCACAGCTCTCCGTCAAAAGTCCTGCAATAAATATTGATGACGCCCGTCTTGTTCATCAAGCTATGGGCTGAGCTTGTTTCTGAATGCGCTGTGTCATGCGGGTCACCTGCAGTGGAATGGAATGAATCGTGTGTGGTGTGCCATGGTGTGTGCGCCGAAGCGTGCTCTGTATCATGCCCCGAGTGCCATGAATCATGTGATGGTGAAGTTGAGCCGACCTTGTATGCGCATGAAGGGTTTGAAAATCTGTAAACAGTGGGAGCGCAAATGTCGGGAACAAAGCTTATGTGCTCGAATTCCTCTTCGCTGCCGCTTTCTGTGCTCACAGACGAGCAGCCCAAAGCAATTTTTTCCCGCTTTGACGCCGTCGACGCGCTTTCACCCTCAGAATCATGGGCGCTTTCATAAACCATGTCAGGATCGTAGCCGGTGCTGTTTATGGCGATTGTTTCGCCCCTTTTTGCAACAGGAACAGTCGAAACAGAGGTGATGATCGGATTGCTGTTATGCTTGCATTTCGCACTGCCGCCAGCATCCACCATGCACCCGTATTTGCAAAATTCAAGAACTTCAGCCTCTGTCTTGGTTTCAGGATTTTCAATGGGCCTTTCTGTGCACTCCTGATAAACGCCCGGGCAGAAGAAGTCCATGTACACAAGCTCTATTTTTGCCACTATGTTCGGACCGTCGCAAAATGTCTGCGGCTCTTCTTCCACCGGGAAAAATCCCGGCGCGCATTCTGCACATTCTTCCCGGAAACCGCAAGAACTTGACGTACCTTCACATCTTGGGACAACCCTGCCATTTTCGCATACCTGGCCGGGGTTTGGAATGAGCTGAGCAATATTAAATGTCGCGCGCGCGCCGCGCGTAACCTGGCCCTGTTCCGGAGCAGGGCAAATATCCTTGACGTACAAAAGCAATAAATCGCTTCCGTCCCTTTTTAGATTTGCCGCAGGCGTTTGCGGCTGCTCTGCTGGCGCAAAAGTCTTGGAAAAAGTATTTTCCGGGCAGACTGCGACGGGCGATTTGTACAGCACATAGCCATTGATCGTCACATCGCCTTCATTGTTCGCCTCGAATTTTGTAAGATTCATATAAGCAGTGCACTGGTCTATGACATTATTGCCCTCATCGCCCTGAAAATCAAAAGTTGCCGTGCATGAAGGAGCTATATATTTGCAGTTCTTGCCGTTTTCATCGCACTGCGCAGCGTAATCCACGCATGCGAGCCCGCCGCTTATATCGCCCGCCACATATTGGTTCAGCTCAATTCCCAAAGGCGAAAATCTTGAAGCGCATTTGCCGCTTTCACAATATTCCTTTACAGGGCAGTCGTCATCGGACGCGCAGGCTTTTCCGCTGCCGCCCCCGCCAGACGAGCAGTCCTGGGGGCATGAATCTATTTCACCCGATTCGCACACGCCGTTGCCGCAACTTCCAGACCCGCCGCCTGAACCGCCGCCGCCATCAGAGCCGCCATCGCCCGACGAGGCTTCTAGGCATCCAGAAAGTTTTTCACATTCAGTTTTGCATTTTTCATGAGTTTCATATCCATTTCCCTTTTCCCATTGGACTGTTACATCAGAGCACCATGAAAGTGCATAGGAGCTGCCGTTTCTCAGGCATGCACTTTTTCCTATATTGCCATTGCATGAATCACCTGGCGCTATGCTGTCATGCGCGTTTGAATAATTAAATCCAAAAACTCCTAATGTTAAAACTAAAGCTAGCACTAGAACAGCTATTTTCATTGGTTAATAATTGTCAAGAAGTCGTATTTTAAGGTTTTTATGCGGTTTCTACGTTTGTAATTAGTTCCTGAAGGCGGGTATTTATTTCATTCTGGCTTGTTGTCAAGTCACAACCGCAGCGCTGAAGGCACTGGACAGGAAATTCCTCTGTTCCGTATCCCAACTGCACGCACGCATTAAGAAACTGCTGGTCATTTTTCTTTATTTCATAGGCATTCAGGTAATTCTGCTCTGCAGAGGAAGTGCAATAGCGCAGGCAACCTTCTGCAAAAATTTTATTTGCGCCTGCTGAAGAGCTCTGCCCTCCTGCAGATGTCAGCAGGAATGCTCCAACAACAGCCAAGACAAGCACGACAATTATTGCTATTACAATCATATTTGTTGGCAGATTCATTTTATCACTCAACCGCATGCTTAAGGTGCAGGAATATTATTATTGGTATTAGTATTACTAATACAATTATTGCAATAAATAAAATTACCCCTGAATCCAATCCCTGGCCTTTTGGTTGTTCCTCTGTCGGCTTGTCGACACATTTGCTGCTTGTACAAACTTGTGCTGCATCACAGTCTGCGTCCAATACACATTCAGGCGGAGCGGCTGCTGTAATGCATTTATGATCCTGACAGGAAAAGCTTGAAGGGCAGCCTGATATAACTGTATTTTGGCAATAGCACTTGTCGTTTGTTCCCGGGGTGTCTGCATTTGTCGTGCATGTATTAGGCGCAAGGCAATCGCTGCTGCATGACACAAAAGATTCGCCTTGCTCACAAATCAAATTGCCGCACTTATTATTTACAGGCGGCGTGCAGTCATCAGGGCAACTGTCTGCAGTTTCAGACTGCTCGCATGCATTGTTGCCGCAAACAGCAGGCGGCAATCCCACATTAAATGTTGAATTCAAATTTCTCTCTTCAACTTTTAAGCCAGATGCCAGATAGATTGAACATGACAAAACTTTCCATGCGCCTGTCGCGTTTGCTTTAATTGTAACATTAATAGTTGCGACAGATGACGCAGGCACTATTGATGAAATGTTTTTTGCTTCATCTGCGAGCAAAGAATTCCTGTAAATGCACGAGCTTACAACAGGGAAGTTATTTGATCTTGAATTCTCCAGTGAAATAACTGCAGATGCATTTGAACCATAAGGAACATCACCCTGTTGCGGTATAATAGAAAGCACTTTTATTGGCGGTGCAAGGACAGAAATTTGCCTGTTGACTGTGGAAATATTATGAATAGTTGAAGCCTCACAATCACTTCTTGTCGACGCCTTTAAAACACAAATGCCAACAGTCCAAGTTCCTACTTTGTTTACAAAACCATTGATTATGATGTCTTTTGATCCTCCGTATCCGACACGACTGCAGTCAGATGTTGCTATAACAGAACTGCATGTTGAATTTGCTGAGCAAGGCTGCGCTAATGAACACTGAACATTGGCAAACCTGTCATCGACGTCAGGATTTTCAACTGCTACTGTAAGCGTCACGGTGGAATTTAATTCTGCCGATGCAGGGACTTGAACATTTTTAATAAATAAATCCAAAGGCGGAAGAGCTGAAAAAGACCCATTTATGCTCTTTATTGGAAACAACAACCCGCAGTCTCTTTTGAAAGAATTTTCTATATTGCAGTATACATCCCACTGCCCCTGTTTGCCAGCCAAAAATTCCAGATTGTAAGTTGCCGTTGAGTTTGCCAAAGAAATGCAGTTTGATTCTCTAGAAATTATATTTCCTGAAGGCGGTGCTACCAGACAAGAAATTTTTGCATAAGCATCGAGCGTTCCCTGCTTGCTCACCCTAACGGGTATGCTTACAGTCTCGTTAAGCCTTACCGTGTATGGAATTTCCATCGAAGCATCTATATGGGTCGGCACAAAACCGATGGAATTCAAAATGTTTAGCAGCTGCTGTTTGACCTTTTCCGATTCAATTATCAGAGACTTGGATTTTGAGGCGGACAAGTCCTGCATAGTTTCCTGCATGTATTGCAGATGTCCCGTGACCAACAGCAATGCATCTGTTAGTTTGTAAAAGGAATTTTGCAGTTCTGTGTTATTCGGTTCCTGCTGCAGTAATTGATAGCTTTGCTGTTGCATGACAAAAATCTGCTGCTCCCATGAAGTGAAAGATGCAAGCCATTTATTCAGCTCATCTATCTGGAAAGACGGGCATTCTGCAGAATAAATATTTGCCGCAAGCTCTACCTGGCCGCTTCCGACAAAAGCTGTCGAAAGATAATAGAAATCCACACTTCTGTCATTGCATTTCAACGGGCAGTTGAACTTGTTCAATGACCCGCATAAACATTTGCCATTAATATTACAATTGTCAACAGACACAGAATAAGCGTCCCTGCATTCTGATACTGAAGCTGAGGCAGAGCAAACGCGGAATATTGGCAGATTCAATGATTGCCTGGGCGTTCCTGAAAATATCAAGCCGGTATCTGTCTGCACAACCCCTAAAGGAGTTGCAAAACCGTCAAGGACTACATCCGATAATATGATGCTGAAATTTCTCTCAGCTTCAAAACCCTTGTTGCCTGAAACAGAAAATGCCCTTGCCCTTACAGTGCATGACTTGCCTCCTTCATCTTTGCAGTCGCTGCCAAGAAGAATCTGGGCATTGCCATTGCAAGTTCTTTCTGTCCACGCTACTGTTTCTATTCCTTTACTCAAGACAGAATATTCGCATTTTGACAATCCAAGATCAGAAGGGTCATTATCCAGGATCCGGACAGAAAAATCATCAGCTATCCAAGTGTGTATGGACGCGTACGCGTCGTTTCCTCCGCTCTGTGGCGATGTTATTTCTGAGTAGGGCGTAGTATAATCAATGCTAAATGTGCGGGAAACTATTGCTCCTTCAATTTCAACATCGCCTGAATTAGCGAATGCTCTTGCCTCAACGATGCAAACATCCTCGCCCTGAGTGGCGCAGTCATGTCCATCAATGCTTTCTTCACTTGGTGTTTGGGCGCCAGAGGCGCCTGTTCGTTCGCCAACTGTGATTTTTACAGGAGCGCTGCAATTTCTTGCTCTCCAATCTGCTGTTAATTGGTCTCTTACCCGATATTCACATCTGCTGACAGGACCTGCAAGATTTGTATCAACAACAAAAACATTGAAATCCTTATGCTGGTAAGTTCCTGCTGCAGGCAAGGTTATATTTGAAAACAAATAGCGTATGGAAAAAGTCCTTTCTGCTTTTGCTGTGTTGTTTGCAGTGTCGCTTGCGTACAACTTCAGTGTGCAGGAATTGGAGCCCTGAACAGGGCAATCCTTTCCTGGCCCCACTGTCAAAATCAAATCTGCAGAGCAGGGCCTGTCTGTCATTTCTCTTGTCTTAATTTCATCCGTATAAGCCTCATAACTGCAAGAAGCCAGCGCAGACTCATCTGTGTCTTTTATCTTTACAGCAAAATTTTTCTGCTGAATGCTGCCCTGAGCGGGCGAAAGAATTTCTATTTTTGGAGGAACAGCATCAACATAAACCGACAGTGACCGCTCTTCATCACTCCATAACTCGCCGTCGAAAGCACGGCAGTAAATGTTAAAATTGCCGGAAGCAGTTTTTGGGACATTGAAAGTGCAGGAAGGGTTTGAAAACAGGTAAAATAAAGGTTCGCATATATCTGCATTGAAGCCTATATCTTCGAACTCTTCTGAACTGCCTGTTTCGCTGCTGACAGAAGAGCAGCCAAGCGATATTTTTTCCCTTTTTTGTTTTGTTGAGTTTGCATTTTCAAAAACTACATTTGGATCGTAGCCGGTGCTGTTAATTGTTATTTTTTCCCCGCGCTTTGCGACCTGCAATGAGAAGGCAGATGTTATGACAGGCGGCATGTTAGGGCTGCATGAAATATCGCTAAAAGCACCAGAAGGGTCTGACACTGTGCCGCATCCATATTTGCAAAATTCCACAAACTCTGAGGTTGTTTTTGTTTCAGGTTCTTCCTGCGGAACTTCGCCGCATGCCTGTGCTTCTTCCTTTACACAGACATATTTTCTGTACTCCTCTTCTTTTTCCAACAGGATGTTTGGCCCCGTGCAAAGCAGCTCTTCATTGGTTTTGTAAAATTTTGACTTATCTTTGCAGCTTTCACATACAGCGGTGCCGCACGACTCATCCGTGCCTGCACAAAGTTCGGCTGAACAAACGTTGTTGTGGCATAAAAGCCCTTCATTGCATTTGCTTTCAGAACAGCATGCCTGATCCACTGCGCCGCATGACGATGAATTAATCTTAGGCGGAACTTTGTCTATGCATCTATCATAATCAGAGATGCATTCATCAATGCACTCATTCAGGCCGTCAAATATTCTTTTATCGTCATTTGGCGGCAGCCAAATTCTGCCGCCGACAGGCAAAGGCGCGCACACGCCGATTTCATATGCTTCTAGATCTTTAACAACACATTTCACGTCCCCATGATTATAAGAATCACATTCATGCCCTATTATCAAAGCATTGTGCGCGCCAACAAAATTAGATTGAAAAGCTAAAAGAAATCCTATAGCTACCATTAATATTGCCCATTTCATTGATTAATACATTGGAAAGAAGCTGTTAATAAAGCCGTCATCAGTACGACAATGCATCCTGCGTGTATTGCAAAGCCATTATGTTTTCACTTTCGGAGGTACTCTCATAAGGCAGGAACGTCTGCAGAAGCCAACTTCCATATTTCGCCTGAATTGGCAGCCCCTATGCCGTATACGCCATAGCCGAAATACACGTCCCCATTGAAACGCTCAAATGAATAAACTACTGAAGGAGAAGTGAACTGCAGAACAGGCTTCCAGCCAGCCAAATCAGCGGTGCTGTAAACCTTATTTTTGAAGGCGCCTGTTGTGGAATCGTATGTGGAAGTCAGCACCAGGATTTTCTCTATGCCGCTTGAATCAGTTATTTTCAAGATATCCCACGGCGTCTCGCCGGAAGGCAAGCCTGCTTTTTTAGAGTCAAATGGGGTTGAAGCTATCCACACGCCTATAGGGGCAGAGCGCTTTGCGCTTGCATACGTCGCGTATGAAACGCTGTACAAAATTTTATCCTTGAAATATACAACTGGCGGAATCATGCGAAAATAGTAGCGCCCTCCTTTATTTGCCATAGCAGCTCCTGTAATTTTCTCAAATTGCGCGCTGTCAGCCTTGTATATGTAAACGCCCTCCTTGCTGCCAATCATGGTTTGCACATAAAAGCTGTTATTAAGCTTGAAATAAGCAAATGCCAATCCTCCGTCAACGCCTTTCGGGGGATGAAACGGCGTTACACCTATCCAGTTGGAACAGCAAAAAATTTCAGAATTTTTTACCGGCGAAACCCCGCCGCCTGATATAGGCATGCCTGCTGAAAACAAAAGGCTGCCCGACTCATCAACGTCAAAAAGCATCTCTGTATTGGTTATGGACCCCGACTGCTCCCAAGAATCACCTGCTTTCCTGAACACATAACTGTCCCATACCCTGTGATGAGCGCCTGGGACAGTCAACACGCCACTAACTGTTTTGTACAGGACTATTGCTTCTGTAAAAAGCTCTGACTCCTTTATAAAAGACTTGGTGGAAGGCTCGTATGCCCAGACAGCAATCGGCGAAACATAGGTTCCTATATGGCCGCCCAGCTCCGGGGTGCCCTGCCCTAAATAAATCCGCCCTTCAAACGCTTTCATGTCCCAGACTGACCGCGCTGTTGCATTGCCCATAATGCCTGTGCTGTTGCCCGGGTATTGCTGAGCCGATGGATTTCCTACAAAAACCAGCTTATTTGTAATGTCCGGCGGGGACGTACCCGAGCCTCGCCGCGCCTCCCCAGTAAGATTGATGCTAAACGAATTTTCAAAAACAAGAAGGCCGAATACAAGAACGACAGCAAGCGCCATCGCATAAATATGAATTTTCTGGTCCATTGATTGATATATGAAAAGAAGCGGTATTTATAGTTAAGCGTTATGAAAATGAAATGACAACAGCCACAAGCGACATGCTTGTCGAAGAGCTGAAAGACGGCGCATGGGTTTATTCAAAAGGGTTAACGGAGCCGCCAAAAATATACGACGGTATTCTTTCAGTCACACGTCGAATAATGTTTTTGGACGACGCAGAAATCCCTACAAAAGAAGTTCTGATTCAGATTGCACACAGCCCAGTATCAGAACGATGGACTGAAGATGGCAAAAGATTCACACGCTACCCGACATTCGATCCTCTGAACGGCGCCATAACAAATTACAGGGTAATTTCACAGGCATTCCGTTCGCATAGGTATTCTCCAGAAGGCACAGAAGAAAACAGCCTGCGAAGAAGCAGGTTAGTAGACGTTCAAAGCAATCCATACGGCGACGGGATTTATTCTTCTCCATTATGCAGCAATTTTTTCGGATCAGGGCGCATGGCAGTCGATGATTTTGGAACTGACAGCAAAGAAGCGCCATACCAGGCCAAAAAAAGGCAGAAAGCTGTTTTAGAGCTTAAAGCCGGCACAACAGCAATAAGCATTGCAGACTGCGCATATATTTTATTGGGCAGCAACCTTCACTTTGCTCCAGAAACAGAAGAACTGTCCTGTTTTAGCGGATGTTTCAAGAGCGCTTTGGAAAAGCTTCTGCCGGAAAAATTAAACGGCATGACAATACACGACGGAAGGATTTCTGGCACGACTAATTTTTAGCTACCATTATTTTCTGGGGGGAAAAAAGAAACACGGAAAAGAAAAAGACTATGGCTCTAATCTATTTCTGTCCCTAGGGAATACCATAGCTTCCCTGATATTTTTCAGGCCAAGGATGTTTGCTGTCAGCCTTTCCAGACCGAAGGACCATCCTGCATGCGGAGGCATGCCATACCTGAAGGCAGAAAGATAGAAGTTGAAATTATCAGGATTTAACTTTCTTCGCTTCATTTCTTTTACAAGGTCGTCATATTTGTGAATTCTCTGCGCTCCTGACAGGACTTCTGCACCCCCAAGAAGCATGTCATATGCCCTGCAGATTTTTGGATTGTCAGGCTCTGGCATCGAGTAAAATGCGCGGATATCTGTTGGCCATTTTGTTATAATGACAGGATCATGTATTGTGCACAGCAACCGCTCTGCTTCCGGCGTAAGATCGTCGCCAAAAGAAAGTTTTATCCCGTTTTTCTCCAGCAGGTCAAGGCTTTCCTCGTAGGTCATAACTTTTGTGGATCTCGGGACATGCAACTCCTTTCCCAAAATCTCTAGCTGCGGCTTGCACTCCCTGATTATAGAAGTGTAAATGAACTGGATAATTTCTTTCATGTAATGAAGTGCAGGCTCTTCATTTTCGACAAAAGCTATCTCGATATCCATCTGCGTGCTTTCATTGAGGTGGCGGGTAGTGTTATGCTTTTCTGCACGAAAGACAGGCGTTTGTATTAAAACCTTATCCAAACCAGTGGCCATCATTATCTGCTTGTATAGCTGCGGCGACTGGGAAAGGTAAGCTGATTTTTCAAAATATTTCACATGAAACAAATCTGTTCCGCCCTCTGTAGATGCTGCTACAACTGAAGGAACGTTTACAAGAACAAAGCCATGATCCTCAAAATACCTTACAAATGATCTCTGGATAACGTCCTTAACACGGAAAATCGCCTGGATTTTTGGATTTCTCAGGTCCAGAAACCTGTTGTCCAATCTGGTCTCCAATTCAGATTCGACATTCGGATCCAAAGGCAATGGAGCTTCTGATGGATTAAGCATGTTGATAGTCGAAGGCAAAAGTTCCCATGAAAAATCCTTTGAAGATTTTGTCATGCTTACCGTGCCTTCAATAGAAACTACAGATTCCCTGAGCGTGTTATCAGGCAACATTGACAAATCCTTGACAACTATTTGCGCTTTTCCTGTCCTGTCCCGCAAAATCAAAAATTTTATCTTGCCTACATCCCTGACCGTGTCAACCCAGCCGGCAAGGGTGACTTTCTGGCTGTCCATTCCCGCGTTTACATCAGCTATATAATGAGAGCGAAGCATATTATTCAACCTTATCTAACATTAATTCCTTTTGTCTTTCATTAAAAGTTATTAAAAACTTATCAAATATTGTCTCTCTTCCCAATAGATTAAAGCTTGTTGAAAGGTCATTCGAGAATGCTATTTTACACGGAAATTTATGCCCTACTATTGTCATTTCCAACTCATGTACATATGCAATAAGTTTCGATGTTGCGCTTTGGAAAACACGCTTTTCGCCATTTTCTAAATTTATATTCAGCTTTTCAGCAATCTTAGCATCGAATACGCTTAATGTCGCACCAGAGTCTATAATGGCAGATATACCAATTTCTTTTCTGTTGTACTCAAGAATTAGCTCAATAATGGGGTAAAATTTTCCTCTTACTTCTGTATATCCCACTTTAAACATAATACACTCATCTCTTCATCCTTGCGGGGAATTTTCATAATTAATGGCTGTTCTTTTATGTTTTTACTGGAGAGTTCCTTATCTATTTCTTTTATAGAGTCGCCACTTGCTACTATACCATCTTTTGTTATGGCTACCCACTTACCTTCGTATTTTGCTACCTCTTTTGGATGCTTAGTTATCCATTCCAGCCTATGTTGCGACATAGATATAATTATGCGCAATAACTTTAATAATGCTAGCTTTCTTTTCGTAAAAGAAAGTTACCGTATCAAAGAAAACAATATTAAAAAATCGGATGAAATAGCTTTAATACGCCAAATTTGTAATTGATTAAAATGACTAGAAAGAACCCTTGGATTGCTGCTATTCTAAATTTTCTGCTTCCAGGGTTAGGATATATTTACAGCAAAAAGAAGCGAATGGTATTTGCTTGGGGTATTTTCATATTGAGCATACTTGTGGCAATTCATGATTGGAATGAAATCACACAAATAGTACAAGGTAAAATGGCTCTTACAGAGCATTTCATGCTTTTTATTATACTTTACCCGCTTGTTTTTGCATGGGACGCTTACAAAGACGGTAAAGAAAAATAATTACAGGACGAAAGCATTGAATAAAATTGTCCACACGACAAGCCACAAGAATATGTACGCTATGATGGCATTCCCTAACCACCATTTCCAGTCTTCCTTTACTTTAATCACCTTGGCAATTGCAAATTTGCCTGCTATTGCAACAACTATCATAAGAACTGCAGCTGCAGAAGTGTAGTTGATCAAAAAGGAAGCATAACCAACAATAATTCCAAGCACTGCGAATGGCAATAATGCCCTAAGTTCATTATCCAGATATGACATTGTTTCTAATTATAAGCAGCATTTATAAACCTTATAATAGAACACCCAATTTTCCTAGGGCTGATTCAAGCTTTTCTGGACTTTCAAAAAGTACAACTCTCATGCCTAACTTTTTAGCAGGCAATAGGTTTGATTCTTTATCGTCTATGAAAACACACTCCTCAGCCTTGCACTTTGCCTTTTCGAGTGCTATTTTATTGGCATATAGCAATCATGCCAAGCTTTTTCAAGCTCAGAATTTTTTGCTTTAATATTCCAGAAAATTTTAGCTCTGCTCCAAAATTCATCAGCAGTTATTTTGCCAATTCTGTAATCTGTAGCTTCTTTGCTCTTGCTTATGAATTGGCAAACTTTTTTTTCTGGGACATTGAACTCGGCACTTATGGCTTTAGTAGCCCTTCTAGTGCCTTCTGTAAAATAAACCCCTCCAAGATCAAAGATAATTGTTTTTATCATGTTATAATTATTCCCATGCAGATTTTAATAAATACAGAGCATAATTCTTATATGAAGCCAAAAACTATGTCTAAAATAATAAGACGTCTAACAAAATTACCCTTACTTCATCTGGACACATCTATACTTCTAGAATCTGAAAGAACAGAAGACGGCTATTACTGCAAGAAATTGCTCAATGTAGTTGGCACCAAACATAGAGGAAAAATATCATTAATTGCTTTGGGTGAATTATTTTTGTATATACTTGGTCTAGATAATTATTCAGATAGGCATGATGCATTAGAATTGATCAAACTGACAGACTAATTTTAGCATGCGCATCGAATGATGGTGCATATTATTTAGTAACGTTAGATAAGAAGCTATTAGGAAATCAAACATTAGAAAAAGAATTTAATGTTAAAATAATGCATCCCAAGGATTTATTTTAAACCATTTCTTTTTTTATCCATATTTTTTAATTTATCAAATATACCATTAGTTATCATTTTCTGGTATAACCTTTCCAACTCTGGCTCTTTAAATTTAACTTCTTCTTTCATGTCTTTATAGTGTCTGCTGATTATTTAAACTTATAGCTTGCCAACATAATATTCAGAATATGACTTAGTTGGCAGCTATATGTGAACCAACAAATTCTAGTCTGGATTCTTTTGTTGGTTAACTATAAAAGTCGCCTAATCGTTTCTGCTGTTTTTCTTTTAGCAGCGCTTGGGCAGTTATCCATGATTTTCTCACAAAAGGCGGAAAGCTCTTATTTAATATAAGCCATTCTTTCAAGAAGTTTATAGTCCTTTCATCGTGCGGATAACCGCTTCCAAGATCCCCATATTTCTGTTTCAACTTTTCTATCTCACTGTCACGGTGAACTTTTGCCAGTATGGAAGCTGCTGACACGGGCGGATGGCGGGCATCTGCAAAATTCTCGCATATCAGTTTAACATCGTCACCGACTTTTTTCCTTATCTTTTCCGCAAACGCTTTTGTGTTGACTTCTGGCGCGTCTATAATTGCGACGTCAGGCGTTGTTGCAAGTATCATCTGCTGCATGCGCTCTATTTCTATCTTGTTAAGATTAGAAAATGTCCGAAGGCTGTCTATTTCTTCTGCGCTCACACTCAGCAAAACAAAATCATCTGCCAGCTTCCTGATTCTAACAGCTATCTCTTCCCTTTGGGCTGGCGATAGCTGCTTGGAATCCTTTGCTCCAGCGTCTATGAGCTTGCCTGATTTTTTTGAATCAATCAAATATCCGCACATGACCAACGGACCAAGCACAGGACCTCTCCCGGCTTCATCAATACCAAGTATTTTCATGCTTCACCATTATATCTTGCGTATTAAAATTCAAAATCCAAAATCTTCAGGCTGTTCATAGCTTTTATGTCGCGCGCCGTGAAGTTTAGCAATGTCTTCTTCTGTTATATCTGTACGCTTATCTGCAAATTCTATGCCTCTTTGCGCAATAAAATAAGCTGTTTCATCCGCTCTTCTTACAACAGGAATTGACAGGTCTGCGCTTAATGTGCAAACTATTGATCTTGGAAAAATTTCCACTCCTGTCTTTTTCCCGAGGGCATCTGCTATTTCATTTCTTAACACAACGCATCTGCAATAGCTATCTACAAATGCCCTGTCGCCGTCTGCAAAGCCTGCTCTTGATAGCAGAAGAGCTGTTGCGTCTGCACGAAGCCTGAATTCATGGTATCTGTCATTCCAAGACTTTTCTATTCTTGTTCGCGGTTCTCTGTAAATTTCTCTGGAAAATTCCAACTGTCTTTCTCCAAGAACTGTGTATAAAAAACTTTCTTTTGGATTAACATTTCGCGCAGCAAAGCCCCTCTTTTTTTCTCCAAGCCATCTTCTATGCGTATTTCTTATGTCTTCTGTAGAATAAGCAACTATTACTAGCCTTCTGCCTACGTCTCCAGATTCATCAACGCCATAAAAGCTTGGATTTCTTGCCATTTAGCAAACTACTTTTAGCTTAAGTTTTAATTGCCATATTGTTCCAAGTTTTTTCTTTACAGGGGCTGCTGCCGGGGCGATATCATCAGAAATTACAGCAACTTTATAGGTTTTACCTAATTTTGCAGCAAGCTGTAGCATTCTTGGGTCAAGATTATTGGGTCTTTCATTTAATATTTTTAAAAACTCTTCAGGGTGAACTTCGTGTACCAGTTTTGTGGAAACTTTTTTGAGAAACCTACCAAATGTCTCTTTTCCTATTGCTATTTTTGTATCCGTCGACCTGAACGCATTCTCAACTATTCTGGCATCCATATCGAACTTTTTTGAAAAATGCCTAAATGCATTATAATAGTATCCCTTGTAAGAAGGCTTGTAAAGGACACCACCGACGTCGAAAATAACAACAGTTATCATTGAATTCATAAGGCTTTTCTACCTATTTAAAAGTCTTGTGAGTAATTTACCTGTTGGATTGGCGACAATCTTTTGAATAGCGAAGTGGAGCAGCCATTTGTTATGAAATCATAACAAACTGCATTGGAGTGCTCGTCGGGCCCATAACCCGAAGGTCGATGGTTCAAATCCATCCTTCGCTATTTTTCTTCATATATTTTTGTGTTCTATAGATGACAATGCAAGAACACAAGGAACTAATTGAACGCATAGTAAAAATAGCATTATCAGAGAAAAAACAAATTCCTGAAAATCTGCCGCAGTTTTTTTATGAAAACCATGGAGTCTACATAAGGGTCCTGAAGAATGGTGTTATTGAAAGGGAAGGCGGGAATATCTATACAATAATGCCGCTTGCAAAAACAATTATTTCAACAATGGAGAATTTTGAGCCTTTTAATGAAGTCGACGTGGAAGTCAGTGTAATAAAAGAAATCATCCCTGTAGTTGCAAAAGAACAGATAACTCAAAATCATGGCATTTTCATCCAGTACGGCCCGTACAATGCAGTGCTGCTGCCAAAAGAGCTGGAAGGAGAAATAGAAGAGAGGCTAACTGCCCTTTGCCAAAAGGCCAATATCCACGAAGATGCCTGGAAAGAAGGCGGCGCCCAGCTCTTCATGTTCGAGCCAGAGACTGTTGTGATTAAAATTTAGTTATACCTAGTGA
>JACQNW010000034.1 GCA_016202845.1 Candidatus Aenigmatarchaeota archaeon | reverse complement strand
TCTAAATACAAGTTGTAGTGTTTCATCTCATAGTCTTGGCCATGATGGCCAATTTGCATATCAAAATAGCGAACGCAATTTCATAAATCGCTCTGTGCAGTTGGCAGACCCCCGAACTACATGCCTGTTAAGCTACAGAGAAGTGAAACTTCTCGAGCTCTCGAAGAGCTTTGCTTTTCGCAGATAGTGAAAGTACAACATTGTGTTGTGCTTAATGACATAAAATACAGCAATAACAGCTGGTAGTCGAAAGACGAAAGTTGAAATTGCAGTGTAAGTTTGGTTAACAGGCTACAAGGTTGCCGTCAGCCGCAGGGGCAACTGGCATCACGATGAGGATAGTTTTTGGATACCAAGCGCTAGCATATACGCTAGGTGCCTGAACGTCAATGCGAACTACGAACGCTGGAATGCGAAATCTTTGCAAGAAGACGCAAATTCGAACAACGGCTTCCGCCCAATAGTCCGGTATGGCCAAGACCTATGATCATGAAATCATCCAACAATCTCTATGATGAACTATGTCTGATGAAGAATTTACGTAAGGCTTACAGAAAAGCCCGCAAAGGCAAAAGTTCCAAATGGTATGTGAAGGAATTCGAAGCGGATATTGAAAGAAATATGTTTCAACTGCAAAAAGAATTGCGCAGCATGACATACGAGCCTAAACCGCTAAAACAGTTTATTATCAGAGATCCAAAAGTGCGACTTATCTCTGCTTCTAACTTTCGTGATAGAATAATTCATCATGCTTTATGCAACATAATTGAACCGATTTTTGAGAAAATATTTATCTATGATTCTTACGCGAACAGGAAAGGCAAAGGGGTGCACACAGCATTGAAAAGATTTAATCAG
This sequence comes from Candidatus Aenigmatarchaeota archaeon, assembly GCA_016202845.1. Classification (GTDB taxonomy): domain Archaea; phylum Aenigmatarchaeota; class Aenigmatarchaeia; order GW2011-AR5; family GW2011-AR5; genus JACQNW01. Next base: position 14,669 of record JACQNW010000034.1, on the reverse strand, counting down.
TTCAAGAATAAAATTTCACGCAATGGCAAGCTGTTGGCGTATGCCAAAGATAACAACATGGTTTACGGATATGTCTTGAAAGCAGACATAAAACATTACTTTGATTCAGTAGATCACGAAATTTTGATGCGAATAATAGGCAGAAAAATAACTGACAAGAAAGTCCTCTGGCTCATAAAGAAAATCCTTGGCAATCATATGTGTGAAATTCCAGGAAAAGGCATGCCGCTTGGAAACATGACAAGCCAGTTCTTTGCAAATGTCTATTTGAATGAGCTGGATTATTTTGTCAAGCACAGGCTAAAAGCAAAATGTTACATCCGCTATGTAGACGATTTTGTGATACTTCATGAGTCAAAAGAAACTCTTGAGTCATACAAAAACCATATAAGTGAATTTCTGAAATTAATAAGGATAGAATTACATCCGCAAAAATCTAAGGTTCTACCATTGCACGCAGGCATAAAGTTTCTCGGCTTCAGAGTGTTCTACAAATACAAACTGCCAAAGAAAGGCAATGTAAGTAGAATCATGCATAGAATCAGCCAATTTTCCGGCTTGTACAAAGATGGTATTATGAACAAGAAAGAGATTTTACAGCGCATGGAAGGATGGAATGCTTACGCTATTCATGCTAATACATACAAGTTTAGAATAAATATGATGAAAAAGCTTCGCAAATCATTAGAGGAGCAATGATTTTTAACCATTTCTATCCATGCTTTACCTAATGCCAAAGAAATCAAAAAGTGAACGGATGCCAAAGGCGTCAGTAGATCATGCAAAGAAGAGCATTTTCAAAACATCAACAGAACCCAAGGGTCTAAACGTCAAAGGCTATGACTTTTCCAAGCCTTTCAATTTGCAAAAGTTTCTCGATTCTTACGGCACAACAGGCTTTCAGGGAACAAAACTCAAACAGGCAATAGATATAGCAAAGCAGATGAGAAAGGAAGATGTGACAATCTTTCTGGGATTCACCTCTAACATGATCAGCTCTGGTGTGCGCGAAGCAATACTTCATCTTGTAAAGAACAAGATGGTTCATGTAATTGTTACCACAGCCGGAGGCATTGAAGAAGACCTGATAAAATGCCTTAAACCTTTTATAATTGGCGAGTTCAGGGGCGGAAAAGATCTTAGAGATAAAGGCATAAACAGGATTGGAAATATTCTTGTGCCAAATGATAGATATATAGAATTTGAAAAATATGTAACGCCTGTTCTTAACAATCTGCTGGAAAAGCAAAACAAAACAGGAAAAGTAATAGCTGCTTCAGAATTCATACGTGCTTTGGCAGAAAAAACTGCTGATGAATCATCAGTCCTTTATTGGGCGTTCAAGAATAGCATTCCTGTCATTTGTCCTGCAATAACAGACGGGTCAATGGGCGACATGCTTTTCTTTTTCAAGAGCGAACATCCGGAATTCAAGATAGACGTGACAGACGATCTGCTGCTTATGAATAATATTGTGCTTGACGCAAAAGAGACAGGCGCAATAATCCTTGGAGGGTCTGTGCCCAAGCACCACATAATGAATGCAAACATGATGAGGGAAGGCACAAAGTATTCTATTTACATCAATACAGCGTCCGAGGTCGATGGTTCTGACTCGGGCGCGCCGCCGGAAGAAGCCGAGAGCTGGGGCAAGAATTCTGGACGTGGAGCCGCAGTTAAGGTGAAAGGTGATGCCACGATCATATTTCCTCTGTTGGTTTTGGGCGCGTTTGCTGAAGATTAGCATTCGCCAAAATGTAGAATAGGCTAGTTGTCTGTGGACTGTGCTTCCAGACAGTTCTCACATAATACGAACTAAAATTTAGCTCGGAAAAGGGGATTTTTCTGCCTTGCTGTTGGTTTGTTGGTCAAAAGCCGCCGTGTTGGTGCTTTGAGGTTACTTCAAAGTGCAGCATTGTATCTGCTGCTATATCCTAGTTCAAAGCTTTAATAGAAATTTCATGCGCAAAGAGTCGGATCAAAACCTTTATTAATATGTAGTTAATAACTATTAACAATATGGAAACAAAATTGGCAAACGGTGTTCTGTTGCTTTTGGCTAAAGACTTTTCTGCTGCGCATACTGTTACCTCTATTGCTAAAGAATTAAAATTAAGCCGTGTAGGCGTGTGGAAGATTCTAAAAAATTTTGAGTCTGAGAATTTAGTTAAGTTAAATGCAATAGGCAAGGGAAAGACAAGCGTATCAACTGTTAGAGTAAATTTCTATAACATTGTTACAGAAAAAACCCTTTCTCTTCGTCTTACAGAAGAAGCAATGAAACAAAAAAGATGGCGTATTAATTTTTCTGACTTGGAAAACATGGTTGATTTTCTCATTTTATACGGGAGTATTGTAAGATCTCCAAAAGAGGCAAATGACATAGATATCATTGGAGTTGTTTCCAAGAAAAGCAACTTCACAAAACTGCATAATATTATAGCGAAAATACAGAAAACCCAAAGCAAAAAAATCCATGCAATTAACTTTACAGAAGCAGAATTTATGGCAGAATTAAAAAAACCCAATGAAGCTTTTGTAAATGCAGTCAAAACAGGCGTTGTATTGTTTGGCCAAGAGAAGTTTGTTAATTTTATAAAAAGGTGTAACGCATGAATTTGGAAAAAGTAAAGAATTGTTTTATTTCTGCAAAACAATATGAGGAAAAAGGCTGGATTATAAAATACCTGAAGAGTGGTTTTACACAATGTACTACTGCGCTTTGGCAATTCTTGCAAAATTTGGCGTTGAAAGCAGAAGCCAGAGATGCACAGCATTGTTTCTGCGTTTCGCTAAAGAAAACAAGCTCATTGATTACGACGACGAATTCATCGAAAGGATTACAGTTCACAGCGAAAAAGAAGAAAAGTCAGATGTGGATGAAAGAGAATCAGCGCGCTACGGCTCTTCTGTCCGCAGCGAAGAAATAATGGAGCGCTACCGCACAATGATGGATTTATGCAGGAAATGCATTTCCCAATGCGAGAATGTTGTTTTCTCAGATAAGAAATTTGATGTTCCAAAGCAACTTCTAAAGTAATTTTACAGGCTTCACTATTTCTCAAGAAGCTGGCACCCGGAGTCGAACCGGGCTAACCCGCTCTGCAGGCGGGCACATAGCCGATCTGCCATACCAGCAAGAATAATTTAAACAATAATGTCTTGAATGAAATATATAAGCAGTACTCATAAAGAGATAAAAATATGGCAGTTTTCTTCTAAAGAATTGTAAATCAATTACGTTTCAATTGCAAAAAACTTTATATATAAGGGCGAAGCATGTTAAAAGTAGTACAAATTTGAAAGTGTGGGGTTCGGTTTTGAAATAACAGAAATGGTGTCCATGAACAAGCAAGTTGTTTTATTGTTAATAGTGGGTCTTTGTTTTGCTTCAATAGTTAGAGCTGATTATGTCGATGTTTACGCAAACGGCACAATAAAAAGCTGGCAAAACATTACCATATATTCTACAATTTACATGAACAACGGCACGCCGGTGCCTAATGCAAATGTTACATATAATTTTACAACAGCAAATCTTACACAAAACACAACAGGTTCTGGCACTTATAACACAACATTTGCATTGCCTCCTGGAAAAACAGGCGAATTTAACATTACAGTATGGTTCAACAATTCCAACAAAACTATTCCTGTTTTCATAACAAATATTTCATTCGGCTCTGTCAGTTATATAGATACAAAGCCTCCATTTGCAACAGGCTCCTCATTCCTGATAAATGTTTCAATGTTCAATCTGACAAATAATACGCTTCAGAATTATACGCCTGTGGTAGAAATTTTCAAGTCAAACGGGCCAAAGATGTCATGGACAATAACGAACACAACGTCACGCGCCAGTCATAATGGAAACGTAACATACAACATTACAATACCTTCTTCAGCAGACGGCGGAGTATATGGAATAGGGGTTGATAGAGGTGCTACAATCTCGTATTTCTATGTAAAGTCGGGCTTTTCTATTTCAGTTAACACGCAAACAAATCAAAATGAAACAAAAGCGGATTACACGCCTGGCTCAAATTTTTCAATAGTCGTAAAATTCAAGGATTCTAACGGCAATCCTATATCAAATGCGACAAATGTTACAGCAGTCATCACTCTGCCAAACGGGTCTACAACCAATATAGTATTAAAACAAAACCCGGATTATGACGGTTATTATAATACAACATACACGACACCGTCAGGCCAGTTGGGTGCGTATTCTATCGAGGTTACTGCGCAAAACGGATCTACAAAGCTTTCAACAAATTCAGCTGTTAATACACAGCTTCTCAAAGCGCGAATGGAGCCGCAGAAAGAATTTTTCAGGGAATGGGGCGACAGCTCTGCATTCACAGCAGGAGGACAGGTTGCATTGAATGTGATTGTCGTGAATATAACAGATGATAGCGTGCTAAGCGGCGCAAATGGCGGTGGCGCATCAATAGTTAATTGTGCTGCCATAAATATTACATCTACAACAAATGTAGACAACGGTTCAACAGTGATGCTTCAGAATCTTGTTTCAGGTAGTGGTGGAATTTTCTTTTCACAGGGTGTTTGTAAAATATCATTTACAGCGCCAAACAGTACGGGTAATTATAAGCTGGCGTTCAATGCAACTGTCGGTTCTTCAACTTCAAACACAACAGTTGCAGGGATAGGGTTTGTTGCTGTCCAGAAATATATACTTAAGCCTTCAAGCGTTTCGTCTTTGGGAGGCTTCCAGTCATTTGCAATGCAGTTTGTGCCTGGTGACAATGCAACTTTCCAGGTTTCTGCTTATGACCTCAATGCGCAAACAGAAGTATCGGGAGTAAATATAACAAACTTAACTGTCACAAAAATAAAACCTCTTGATTTTGGCGGAGGAACAAGTGAATTTACAAATGTAACAATATCGAATATAACGGCAGGAACAGCTACAGCAAACCCAACCATAACAATAGTTTTGCCTGTAAACAGGACAGGGCCGCAGATTGTTGAAATAACAGCAATTATACGCGGCTCTGCAACAAACGAGACAGTGACAGGCACATCATTCTACTTTGCAAAATATGTGATGGGCTGGCTTTCGCCTAATGCGGCAGACAGCGCATTTGAAGGAATGGGAGGAGGAGGTGGATCGCCTGGAGGCAGCAGTTTCGGCGTTGGAGGCGCATTTTCATGTTCTGCTGGTAAAAAAGTTTTTAAAGGCTCTGTATTTGACGTCAAATCAAATGGCGCAGCAGAAAATGTTGAAGTAACAAATATAACATTTGCCCGTGAGGAGCTCACAGGAAAGAACATAAAGTCTTGCTTAACTATAACATCAAATAAGTCTGATTCAACTGGACAGATTGCCATCCCTGTGACATTTGAGAGCTCTTGCGGCTCACTATCAGGTTTTTATTTCATTCAATTTAATGCAACATACAATGGAAACTCAGATACTGTAGAAAGCGGAGTTTTCTGTAAGAATTTCAACTTTTTCCCAAGCACAAGCACGTGGCGTGTAGGTTCGCGCTCTAACATAAGCATAACAGTAAATGGAATAACGCGTCTTAATGACAGCCGCAGCATGATTGGAGGATCAATAAAAGTAATTCGCGCATTCAATTATAATCCTTCAACAGGCGGTAAAGTATTGACAATAAACGGGACTATTAACGCTTCGATTTTAAACGGCTTAGGCACCATTCTGCTTGTTCCAAACAATTTTTCATCAGACACATGGCCTCAGGGATTCATAAGCCTTGATGTTCAGTACACTGCGAACGCAAGCGACAGCGTAGGAAGCAGCGATACTCAACAAACAGGCTTCCAGTCAACGCCTTTTGATGTTTTTGTGACGCAAGTTGGCGGAAGCGGCAGCTTATGGGGGCAGACTTTCAGGCCTGGCCAGACATTAAGCGTACGCCTTTCAGCAACAGCGAATGTAAGCAGGAAGGATTATGACAACAACAATACGCTGATACCTCCATCAAGAGGATTTGCCGTAAAGGTCGGAATACCTTGGGAAGGACGTCTGACAGATGTCACGCCAGCAAGCGCTGTGTTGTTAAAAGACCAGTGGAATCATTCCACGCATTCTATTTTCCCTAATTGGGGAGCTGAAGAATGGGAAGTAAATTTCACATTGCCTTCTAGAATGAAAAAAGGGTGGAATCAGGTTGAAATAACAGTTAACAATTCAAACGGCGAGACAGCATCAACACAAATTGGCTTTGAGATTGCTTACTTTAATGTTAAAACAGGTGTTGTAGAGACAGTTTACGGGCTTCAGTCAGCAAATACAAATACTGCAGGAGTAAACGCCACGCTGAACAGTACTTTTGGCATATCCTACGATAATATAACACAATCCTACAATGTGCGTTCAAAGTCAGGAATTATATGCTACCAAGGCCTTGGCGGCTTGAGAGCAAGCAGGTTTTCAGAAGGAGGCTCGCAGGTAAATTATAATTCAACTGTAAAGTTCTTGGTGCTCGACAACACTACTGCAGGTGTGTACGATACAGTTGTATGGAACAGCAGCGGCATAGTTAACATCACGCAGAAATTCCAAAACTGGAATAAGCTTTATGTGTACAGCATAGACGAATGCAGCTCATTCCAGTTAATAAATGCAACTTATACGCCGTCATGGAACTCATTTTTTGACAGTTTTGGCGTAAGCACAAATTTCAGCATTCCTTACATAGTAAAAAATGCTTCAACAGGGAATCCTCCATCAGCAGGCATGACCATTAGCATAAATGGCATAATAAAACAGATGGAGGCTTCGGGGTCAAGCGGCGGCAAAGGGTTTGATTCAAAACTTGACACTTCATTATACACATCTATAAGCGCGGACACAGACAGCAACGGAATTGCATTTGTAAGGATGAATGTAACAAGGTCAGGAAGTTACCAGACATTTTGGAAAATTAATGACACAATTATAGAGGATACTGCGAAATTCTCAAACGGCTTTGGAAATCAGGGAGGAGGGGCTTATACAGATTTTGGAACGCAAATAAATGTTCGCGCATTTACAGCCTTTGGTCAAAGATTAAACAAGCTTCAAAACAACACCGTTGCAAATGCAGTGGTAACGCTTTACCCAACAAATTCATCCAGCCCTGCGCTGGTGTGGAACAATACAAATATAACAGCAAATGCAACAATATGGAATGGAACATTTAACCAGTCAACACAAGGCAGTTTCTTTGCAAACAATATAGCTAAAACAGTTTATGTAATTTATGACCCTGTCGCAAATATAACGTATTTGGATGATGATATAAATATGAATGCTTCGGCGGACAATGCATCGGGTACTGATTCTATAAATCTTGCATATAGTTCATTAAATTCAACCTTTGCGTTTGAGTCGTTGACATACGGCGTGTCAAGGGTTGATTTAAACAAAAGCAATAGCAATACGGCGCAAATTGCTTTCTACCGTGACGGCTCAGGCGCGTGGTTCAATATGAATGCCACAACTAACCTGACTGTCAAGATTTGCGCACAGACGTTTACAAAACCTGCTTCAGGAATATCAAATGTAGCAGTATATATTTATGGAGAATCGTACGGCAGCAGTCAAGGTCCTGCGCGCCTTACAACAACGCCGCTTAACTGGTACGATCCTATCAACAGCACTTTGTATAATTTCACTCAAGTCAATGCAACAACAGGGCCTAATGGATGCGTTGCACTGGATGTTGCATACCCTGGCGGCTGGCCGCAGGGCTCAACATCAATAAAAGGAACGCTTACCCGGGACACGGGAGCTGCAAATCAAACAGAAGCTGTTTGGATAGATTCTGTGTGGCGGCAATATGTTTAATGGTGAATTATGATGTTAAAAATAATGTCCAAAAAGAGTTGTGCAATAGCATTTTTGCTTGTCTTCGTGCTGATGACTGCCCCTTCATTTGCTCAAAATGTGCAGAGTGTTACAACATCATCGTCTTCATCCAGCGCAACAACAGGAACAAATATTGTTGTAACATCAGTAAGCACGTCAGATACAGGCGATGTTTCAAACAGCCAGATAACGCTTTCAAAATCATCAGGTCCCGGCGACTTCTCGATATCAGATCCGTCAACTGGGTCGTATAGCGGTGTTACAGTCACTACTTCAGGCATTACAAAGACATTCACGCTTACAGCCGGAACAGCCGGAACATACAAGTACAAAGTTACAGATACTTGGAGCGGAGGGTCAAAAGCATCAACAGAAGCAACACTGGAATTTCTTGAACCTTCAGCCCTTACAGTGACGGCAAACCCGTCTTCTGCTACAAAGTCTCAGGGAGACTCTTTTGCATTATCCATCTCTGTTCAAAATCCTCAGGCAAGTGACGTTTTGACATCATATACATTGTCAGTGCCGTCGCAATTTACAGTATCAGGCGATCCAACCTCCAGCAGCGGAACAACAATTTCTGCCAGCGCAACAAAGACATTTTCCTGGACGTTAAATTTGGCAACTTGTTACACAGGAAGCAAAGATGTAACATTTGAGCTTGGCAGCAATTCTGCGGCATCAACTGTAACTGTTACTTCTGGGAATTCTTCATGCACAACATCATCAACAAATACCTCAAGCAGTAGCTCTTCCTCAGGGGGTGGCGGTGGTGGCGGAACTACAAAGAAATCAGTTTCTAAAATTGAAGCTGGAAATTCGTCAACTCTTGTATTCAGTGACTCAAACATAGAGTCTATTACGCTAAAAGTAAAAAATACTGTGAGAAACATTGAAGTGTCTGTTTCAGAAGGTGCAAAACCGTCAGGAGCTCCAGAGCCGTCTCTTGTGGACGCCGATGTTGTTTTGTACAAATATTTGCAAATCTCGCATGTGAACATATCAAATAGCGATACCGATAGTGCTGTTATTAGATTCAAAGTGCCTGCCGATTGGATTAAGGCAAACAACATAGATCCAGCTAAAGTAGAGTTATGGAGGTACACAACACAGTGGGACAAGATTCCTACTGTAAAAACCGCAGAAACTGACCTGAACGTATTTTACGAGGCGACATCCCCTGGCCTGTCGGTTTTTGTAATTACTGCAAAAAAGCTGACCGCGTCTGTTTCTGACGTAGCTAATCCAAATGATAATAATCAAACCAGCGGAAATGCGACGTCCTCGGATAATCAGGCAGAAATCACAAGTTATACAATAGGTATAATATCGTTTGTTGTGCTGATTGTTATAATTATTTTTGGCTATTTCTACTTCCACAAGTTCAACACAGAGGACCGTAAAGTCAGAAGGCTCAAGAAGAAGTTTGAATACAAGCGTGATTGACCGGTACGAATTAATTTTGCAAGTTGCAACAGAGATGCTTAAATAATCTTCTTTAATAAAATTCTTATGGTTGAACAAGAAACTGTGTACGCTGCTGTAACAGAAAGCCCTAGAACTTCTAGGGAGATTGCCAAAGCGCTTAATCTGACACCGCACGAAATTGCTCTCCCATTGCGAAATCTTTATGAATCAGGACATATACAGAGAAGGGCAAGAACTTACGAACCTTATGATGCCGATAAAAGCCAGTTTGTTTATTGGGTAGAGTCTTCGTAAAGATGCTTATTTACTTAACTGTCAAGTAATTTTATGATCAAAAAGAAGACAGGCGCCAAAAGCGCCATTTCACTTCACAACTCCTTGTCAGGAAAAAAAGAAGCAGTCAAGCCAATAAAAAAAGGCCATATAGGGATGTACACATGCGGCCTGACGGTTTATGATTATGCGCATGTTGGCAACCTCCGCTCGTTTATTTTTGAGGATCTTTTGAGAAGAATATTAGAATCCAAGTTTTCTGTGCGCCACGTCATGAACATCACTGACGTTGGCCATCTTGTTTCTGACGCCGACGAGGGCGAAGACAAGATGGAAAAAGGCGCCAAAAGGGAGCACAAAACAGCATGGGAAGTTGCTTTATTTTATACTCAAGCATTCAAGGATGACATGAAAAAACTCAGGCTAAAAAATCCTCACATTATGCCAAAAGCAACAGACCACATAAAAGAAATGATCGAGATGATAAAGGTTCTGGAAAAAAAGGGATTCACGTACAGGATAGAGGACGGGATTTATTTTGACACATCCAAGCTGAAAAAATATGCCCGCTTTGCCGGACACAGCATTGCGGGATTAAAAGCCGGGGCACGGGTGGAAATGGCAGAAGGCAAAAAGCATCCGACAGATTTTGTGCTATGGAAGTTTTCAAAGCGTCAAAACACACATGATAAGAAGAGGGATATGGAATGGGATTCTCCTTTCAGTCAAGGTTTTCCGGGATGGCATATTGAGTGCTCTGCCATGTCAATAAAATATCTGGGAAAAACTTTTGATGTTCATTGCGGAGGAATTGATCACATACCCGTCCATCATACAAATGAAATAGCCCAGAGCGAGTCTGCAACAGGCAAGAAGTTTGCAAACTATTGGCTTCACAACGAGCACTTGATGATAGACGGGAAAAAGATGTCGAAATCCCTTGGAAATTTCTATGTCTTGTCAGATATAATTGCAAAAGGATTTTCGCCGATGGCCTTCAGGTATTTCTGCCTTTCAGCACATTACCGGACGCAGCTGAACTTCACATGGGATGCCCTGAAAAACGCGTCAAAAACCGTGGACAGCCTGAATAATTTTGTCTTCAGAATAAATAATTTAGGTCTCAATATCAAAAGAAATCAAAAAATAATTTCAGAGTTAAAAAATGCAAGGCAGAAATTCTTTTCCCATTTGTATGACGATCTCAACACTCCTGAAGCATTGGCTGCTCTTTTCAGGCTGATTTCACTTGTTAACAAGGAAATTGAAGATCAAAAAGCCGACAAGAAATCTTTGTCTTCTGTTTACAAATTCATAAAAGAAGCAAATGAAATTTTGGATGTAATAACGGAAACAGAAGCCGATATAACGAAAGAGCAGTACGACATGGTAAATGACAGGGAAAAATTTAGAAAAGAAAAGAACTTCCAAAAATCCGATGAAATAAGGGAGATTCTTAAGAAGCAGGGCATAGTTGTTGAAGACACCTCGCAAGGGCCAGTTTGGCGGGTTGTAAAATGAAACGCCTTTAATAGTTTGAAATCAAATTAAGTATGGTGATACTATGCAGGCCAATAAAGAATACTGGGAAGATATGAAATGGAGCACGAAGCACCATACAGAATTGCTAAAAAAATACAGGGAAGGAATGGATACCTGTGTTGTTTGTTGAAGGCGGAGAGCATATTTATTGATTTTGCATTACAGATGGTTTATATGGCCAGAGTTAATTTATTTTTTGAACTCATCCGTGATATCGAAATAGAAAAGATTATTAAAAATCACTATATAATAAGACTGAAATGCGCTGTTCAATTTAAATCTCAAAGTGGTTGGTCTAAGCCATACCCTGCGATCGTAGACACAGGCGCACATACGTCATTATTGCCATTTTCTATATGGAAAAATTTAATTCATGAAAATTTTGGAAAGCATAAAATGTTTGGCATATCAAAAAACAGCGAATGCGGCATATCTGTCGAGGTAGGGAAAATTAATTGCATAATTATTGGTTTTAAAGGCATATTAGAAAAGTTTAATGTTGTTTCTAACTTTAATCAAAATATGGCTTATTTGGAGGAATGACATGCCTAAAAAATCAAGACGTTCGCGTAACACCAAGCCAATAGAGCAAATCAAGATCGCGAAGGAAAGAATAGCTATATTAATATCAGAAGCAGAGAAAGTAAACGAGGAAAAACTATCTAAAAGACATGTTGAGCTGGCAAAGCGTATTGGAATGAGGTATAATGTCCGTTTGCCAAAGGCTGCAAAAAGAAAATTCTGCAAATATTGCAATACCAGGTTGATAACAGGATGGCGAACAAAAAAAGGAATGAGATACAATGTATGTAAAAGCTGCGGACGCACGATAAGATTTCCTTTCAGAAAGCGCCTGTAACTATGTCATGAAAACTTGCAATATTCCATGCGCAGCGCTTTAACAAGGATTTGTATTTTTCTGTTAGTGGGTGCGCTCCTATACCCTTCTCTAACTCAAGGCATGCCCAAAACAACAGTTATTCCCATAAACAAGATGTTTGCAACTCACTATTAAAACCTTTCTTTCTAATAAAAAAGCTGAATAATGTAATAATCTCGATATAAGGTTCTGCAAAGACTCCTGTTTGTTGGCTAAAGCCGACATGTGTGGATGCAGGCATCCACAAAACTTTGGGGTTTCGTAGATACCTTTCAGGAAGAAACGACTCAGAAAAGGGATGTACTATGGTTTCAGCACGCGAAGCAGATGCACAGAAATTGATTAGCGCTGCGTCTATTGCTCTTCAGGATCATATGAACATTCCTGGATGGGCAAAGTTTGTAAAAACAGGCATGTCAAGAGAGCGCCCGCCAGAGCAGCACAACTGGTGGCATATAAGGGCTGCTTCTCTGCTTAGGAAAATCTACATAGAAGGTCCTGTTGGCGTCCAGAAGCTTCGAAGCTACTATGGAGGCCTCAAGAACAATGGTCATCAGCCTGCGCATTTTGCAAAAGGCGGCGGAAAAATACTCCGTGTCATGCTTCAGGATTTTGAGAAAATGGAGTATGTTAAGAAAGAAAAGAAAGGCCGCAGCATAGCGCCAAAAGGCCAGAAGTTCCTGGATGGAATTGCAAAACAGGTGAAATCCACATGAGTTGTAGGTATCTGGTTACAAAAGGACATTATGTTCTTAAACCTTATCATCTAGTTTAATGTATGTCAGAGGAAGAAATAAAAAAAAGAATGCTTCAGGAAAAGATGCAGCAGCACATGGCCATGCAATCCCAGAGTCAGCAACAGCAGATGGCAGAAGCGCAGCAGGCCCTGAAAGCTATAATGTCCCAGATACTGGAGCCAAAAGCCAGGGAAAGATTGGCAAACCTTAAGGTTGTGAAGCCGGAGCTTGCAATGCAGCTCGAGATGTACCTGGCACAGCTTGCCCAGGCAGGCCAGATACAGGCCAAGCTTACGGACGAGCAGGTAGTTCTTATTTTGAGAAAGCTTTCTGAGAAAAGGGAAATAACAATCAAAAGAAAGGACAAATGAGGCTTACAGATTATCCAATGGGCTTTTTACGTTCTTTATCGTTTGATTTGATACAGACAGATAAATCTGTGTTGTTTTTATGTCGCTGTGACCCAAAAGCTTTTGTATTATTTTAAGGTCAATTCCCTGCTCCAGCAGATGCGTTGCAAAGCTGTGCCTTAATGTATGCGGATGAACGTTCTTTTTTATCCCTGCCTTTTTTGCAGAGACCTTTACAATTTTCTGGATTGTTGCTGTTGTTAACATGCCACCTCTGGCAGACAAGAAGAAAATGTCGCTATTGTTCAGGCCAGAGTAGTTCTTCAATTCGTCTGCAATAGAATCTGGTATTCGTACAAACCTGTCTTTTCTGCCCTTTGACAATCTTATGTGCATAAGACGCTCGTCAAAATTAAAATCATCTTTTTTCAGGTTGATGACTTCGCTTACGCGAAGCCCGCAGCCATAAAGTAGTTTTAATATCAGTTTGTGTTTGATGTTGTCTGTAGAATCAATAAGACGTTTGACTTCGCCAGTTGTCAGAACATCTGGTATTGCTTTGTTTTTCTTGGGATTTGGAATATCTACCCTATTCTTCAAGACAAACTCAAAAAAGAATTTTATTGCTGAAAGATTAAGCGATACAGTTGATGGATTGTGCCTTTTCAAAAGCAATGCAACATAATCCTTAAGTGTATTTTCATCCAACGTCCTGCCTTTTGAATATTCCAGAAAGTTTTTCACAGAAAAAAGATAGCTTTTTACCGTCTTCTTGGAGAAGTTCCGTATTTCCATCTCTCTTCTAAGAGTTTCTATAAGGCTCTGCATGATTTAATTAGTTAGCCGTAAGGCTTAAAAAGTCATTCTAATATTCTATTATGGCAGATTATCATAACTTTAGTTATGATAATCTCATGTTAATCTCAATCGCTACGGGGCAAAATTTACTGAGTAGGCAAGAATTGTTACTACTCTAAAAAGACCATATAACCGAAAAATTTAAATACTTGCTCTATCTTATTTATGTTAGGAGGTAACCAAAATGAAAGGAAATCTTACACTTGACGACGCAATGAGGTTAAAGCCCGGGGACAAAGTAGTTTTTAATCCTTATATGAGTGACCCTGCTATTAGGGATCAAGTAAGAGGGATTGCAGGTTTGGCCAGCGGCATGAGTTTGGAACCTGGACGAGAATATACTGTTAGGTCAATTGAATTGCAAAGAGGTACTCCAATACAATCTTATCATGAAGGTCGAGATGGAATGCTATATGGTTCTGTTAATTTAATTCCTGACAACACTCCGAGGAACGTTGTAATTCTGTTAGAGGGTGACAAAGTTGCAGGTCATGACTGGTTCAGAGTTTAATTCTTGCCCTTTATTTTTTTCTTTATTGAACTTCGTTCTCGATAGAAACTAATTTTGCCCCTACGCGACTTTGCGGACGCAATTTTTCCACACTTCGTATGGAAAAAGAGATTAACAGGAATTTAACGGTTCGGAACGACCGCTTCGCTATTTTGCCAAGCAAAATTCGTTCCTCTCCCAAATTTATTTTTCGAGGTCGGAATTTTGTGGGTTGCCTCAAAATTCCTCCGCTCTGAAAAATAAACTTCGT
>JACQNW010000032.1 GCA_016202845.1 Candidatus Aenigmatarchaeota archaeon | reverse complement strand
GGTAAAAGGTTTGGCTTCAAAATAAAGAATACAAATCTATTTTCATTCCCCTGACAATGGTGAGGCAAAGACCAAATACGGAGATGTTATGCTAAGGCTGATCAAAGCAGGCTTTGAATCAAGCATTGAAATTTAAATTTTTACCTTGTCAAACACATGCCTTATTCTGAAAACAGCGAAAGCAAGGAACAATCCTGCAAAAACATCCAGCACAGCATGCTGTTTTATGAAAATTGTAGATAATATTATGAGTATTGTAACAGGAGTAATGTAAAATCCCAGCTTTCTGTTTCTCAGGAATATGAAAAGCGTGGCCAATGTAGGCAAAGAAACGTGCAAAGACGGCAGGGCATTGACAGGATTGTCCAATGAATATACAAACAGGACAAGGTCGTCAAACACATTTTGTGGCTGGACCTCTGCCCTGGTAACCTGCGTCTGGGATGCAAAATAAATCATCACGCTTATCAGCAAAACTGCTGCAACAGACAAAGCCATTGTCTTGTATTTCTTGTAATCTTTCCAGTACAAATAAAATGGCAGGCTTACCACTAATGGATACAGTGCATAAGGAATTACAAAATAGGAAATGAACGGGACAAAAGAATCAAGCCGCGTCATGATAATAAATCCTTCCGGCCTGAAAAACTGCGCGGCCTTGTAGCCGACTGAATTAAGTAAAACAACAAGCAAGATCAGTCTTATTTTCTTCCAGTCAGCTTTCTCCATAATAGATATTGGTTGGTTTTATTTAAACAGCGAGTGTGAGATCTTTTGGTGCAAGATAAACTTCTTGCTCGCCTTCTTCTACATGCCCAAGAACCTGTAGTTCCATTCCATGTCGCGCAGCGATTTCTCTCATCTTTGCTTCAGAATTTGGAGGTGCAATTAGAGCTGCAACAGTTCCCATATTCCACACAGAATAGTTTTCCTTGTCAGAAACATCAAAACCATGGCTTGCGCCATGTTCAACAAGAAACTGTAACACTTCTGGGACTTCAGGCAAAGTTTCAATGACATATCTGAATGGTCTTACTCTAGGCCTTGCAACTTTCGCCCATCCATGGCCTGTTATTGGCGATGCGTAGTGCAAATCAGCCTCATCAAACATTTCTATAACAGGTCTGGCAATTATAGGTGTCGGATCAAGCAATGCCCGTCCCAACTCTCGTCCGCTTGGTAATAGTGTGAAATATCCATCAGATAATTTAGCTGCTATCTTCCTTGATTTTGAAATGCCGTTTGCAGCTATGCCGCCGCTTGGCAATCCATAGATGACGTCGCCTGCTCTTACTTTTTGCCCATAGCTTAATCTTTCCTTTGGTTTAATCAACCCCAAAGACGCGCCCTCTAAAACTAATGTTTTCGGATCAACTACGCCTGGCAGGGCAGGTGTTTCTCCGCATGGAATAGAAAAACCGCCTAGATCAGCAGCTATTTTATAACCGCTCAAAAGAGCGTTGTTTCTTTTTTCATCCTCAAACCAGTCGCTGCTTCCTGCTGTAAGAAAATCCCCATATGCAATTGGATCAGCGCCGCAACTGCAAAGGTCATTAACAGACATCGCAGCCGTATCCCGACCTATAGAATAATACACATCTTCAGGAGTAGAATGACCCATACTAGAAAGTGTTTGATACATGGAATCTGCAATAAGATTTTTCGTTCCAAGTCCTTCTACATTGAATCCTATAGAAAAATCATAATCAAGAAATTCGAATGCAATGCCGGATTCGCCAACAGGCATTACTCTTATTCGCATTCTTTCCGGAAGCATCAATGTGGTAGTAAATATTTCCATTGCCGCCAGCTTGACAGGATCTAAACGTTTATAATCAACAAGATTGGCGTATGTTTCTCCAGGCATTCTTTTAATTATAATCTTTACTTTTTATTGTCTTTGTGTTCCACTTTTTATTACCCCACTGCCGTATACACTTCTTGCTTTGAACAATTTTTTCTGCATGTATTTTATATCCCTTCTGATTATGTAAGCTTAATGCAGATAACCGTAGAAAAAGAAATTGTTATAAACAAACCCGTTGAGCAGATATGGAAAGTGTTTGTTGATGTTAATAATTGGCCAAAGGCCTTTCCTAATATTACAGATTCAAAGCTCGATGGAAAATTAGAAGTTGGCAAGAAGTTCAGGATGGTTCTGAAGGGAACTATACCCTTCATGCCGCTGGACGTCCAGCCTACTGTCCTGAAGATGGAGAAAAATAAGTTCATAAGCTGGAGAGGCTCTGGCAAAATGGGAATAAACGGGGTTCATGATTTTATCTTCCAAAATATAGGAAAAAACAAGACCAGGATAGTATCCAGAGAAGTTTTTTCAGGAAAATTCGTATTTATTACCCGTCCATTAAAATCAAGCGTTGAAAAATCATTTGAAATTCATTTGCAAGGGTTAAAAGATTATATAGAAGCCAAATAGCAGGGATTTGTATGATACTAGTAACAGGAGCAAGCGGATTTGTTGGCAGGAATTTGGTTAAGGAATTGCTTAGACAAAATAAAAAAGTGCGGTGCTTTGTCAGGAAAACAAGCGGTATAAGTCAGCTTAAGGGAGCAGAAATTTTTTATGGTGATGTGACAGACAAAAAGTCGCTTGTAAGAGCAACCAAAGGCGTTTCTTCAGTTGTTCATTTGGCAGCAATAACCGGTTTTGGAGATTACAGGCTTAATTATAAAGTTCACGTGTTAGGCGCAGAAAATCTTATAGAAACTTGTAAGGAAAATAATGTAAAGCGGATTATAGATGTAAGCACTGTTGCAACCCTTGCAGAAAGAAAAAGCGATTATGGCATAACAAAAGCATTGGCTGACGACTTGTTTATTAAATCTGGTCTTAGTGTAACAATATTGAAGCCTGATTTTATATATGGGCCAGATGGCCGCGGTTTTCTTGAGCTCGTAGGCGCCATTAAGAGACGTAAAATTATTCCTGTAGTCGGGCATGGAAATTTCATTAGATATCCTGTTCATGTAGATGATGTCGTAGCGGCCATAATAAGCTCGCTGAATAAAAAATTATCAGTGGGGAAAACATATGTTGTAGCCAGCAGAATGCCTCTGACATTCATAGCAATGGTCAATAAAATTATGGAAAAAGAGGGCATCAAAAAACCAATAATACGGCTGCCTGTTTGGCTTGTGCTATTTGCTGCTTATTTCATGCGCGTTAGGAAAAACCCAAAAATCACAAAAACAATTGTGCTTGGAATTTCCCAGGATCGCCTAATAGATACAAGTTCACTTACCAATGAATTGAAAGTAAACCCAATAAGCTTTGACGAAGGGCTGAAGCAATCGCTTAAAAAGTTAAACAAACACTGATGCTTATGGTTGCAAAAAATATTATGATCATTGTGCATGGAAGTGTTCAGAGTGTTTCTTTTAGGTCATTTGCAAAAGAAAACGCGGATGCGCTGAACATTAGAGGTTATGCCAAAAATTTGAAAGATGGGACGGTAAAAATAGTAGCAGAAGGCGATGATCAGAAGCTAGAGGAATTCATAGAAAAAATAAAGGTTGGACCACCCAATGCCAAGGTAGAAAATGTAGCAATTATTGAAAGAGGCTATCTGCAAAATATTCCTGCTTTTGAAACTTTCTAAAGATTATTATTATGAAATGGATTGCAATAAGCGGCAGCTGGAAAGTTGTAAATGAAGAAATAAAGAACGATGTGGAGTCTGCTGTCAGAAAAATAATAAAAAATGGTCATGGAATAGTTACAGGCGGAGCGCTCGGCGTCGATTATATAGCAACTCAATTGGTCCTTGAAGAAGGCGACGTTAAAAAGCTCAAGATTTTCCTGCCGATAAAATTGGAAAGATTGGCAGAGCATTTCAGGAAAAGGGCAAAAGAAGGCGTTGTAACAGGCGCCCAGGCAGAAATGATTATTAAACAGTGGAAAACTGTCAAAAAATTAAGCCCAAGTTCTATAAGCGATAAAACAAGATATACAAAAGCCAACGAAGAAAGTTATTATGCAAGGCATACCTCTATAATAAAAGAATCTGACGAGTTATACGCATTCCAGGTCAATGAAAGCAAAGGCGTTCAGGATGCCGTAGACAAAGCCAGAAAAACAGGCAAAAAAGTTGTTCTTAAAAAATATAGCATAAAAGCATGATGGCGCATCCTTCTTGTAAAATTTCTATTAAGCAGCATTGCAGGCATATAATTTTTCGCCAGCAGTTTAAAATGCCTTTATAAGTCTTTTGTCTCTATTAGTAAGGTTGGCGGGTATAGGAGGTTGTGGCCCAAAGCTAAGCTTTGTGCCAGATAAGTCACTAATTACTTACAGGACTGTGTCTTGTAGGGCAAATTAGGTCAGCTTATTTTGAAGTTCTAAGCTTCGAAACACATTCGAAAGAATGGTGTTTTACGTATGACATCTTAGGATGTTTTTGAATTCGAAAGAATTCTGGAACATGTCCGAAGGACTGTTGTTTTTCTATACCTGTTTTCGGCGACACATTGGCGATAATTAGGAGAATGCAAAAAATTGCATGCGGTGACTAATTTCTTTCCTGTTGTTGAATATTGAGATTAGTGCTTTACAAGAAGCACTCGTCTATGAAACAATGAAGATGACTAGTTCCTATTCATCAGATATAGGCGCAGACGAGCAAATATATGTAAGTGATATATGCAGGGAAATAAATTTTAAACCACCATATTATGTGTGTTTTCTTCCACAATTCCGGTTGATCCCGCCGGAGGCTACCATTATCAGGTTTCGACTTAGCCATGCGAGTCACTGTCGCAAGACAGGGCGTACTGCTCAGTAACACGTAGCTAACATGCCCTAAAGAGAGAAATAATCGCGGGAAACTGCGCATAATGTCTCATAGGTTAGGAATGCTGGAACGCATCCTAGCTCAAAGCCGCAAGGCACTTTAGGATTGGGCTGCGGCGGATTAGGCTGTTGTTGAGGTAAATATAAAAAAGGCAAATGCCTCAATTACATGCTCAACAAACCTATATGGAGAAAGTAAAATGTGGAGCCTGCAACAATAGATTCTACATACCCACAAAATATTTTATCACACTGTACATAAGTAACTTGATGCAAATAAACGAAGACTTCGCAAAATGGTTTGGACTAATTTTGTCTGATGGTCATATTAGACTTCGTTGTTTGGAATTTTACAACAAAGAGGAAACTATTTTAAAAGAGTTTGAAACGCTGACAGCTAGACTTTTTAACCTCAGGACAAAAAGAAATCAGCCTACAAAAACTCGAAGAGTAATTGCTGTGCAAGTTAATAGTGCAGAATTGATAAGAAACTTAAATAATGAATTTAAAATATCGGAAATAAAAAAAGGTTATTATGGACTGCCTGAAGAATTCATGAATTCAAACAATGCAATAAAAGCTAAATTATTACAAGGCTTGTTTGATGGCGACGGTTCTGCTGTTTATAACAAGAAACATCACATCAGATGTGTTGCACTTGCCTCAGCAAAGCCAAAAATATTAAGAGATGTTAGCAAGTGTCTAAGTGATTTGGGCATAAAAAACAGAATAGATTATAAGTATGGAAAAGTTATAGTTTCTAGAAAAACCGATATTTCTAAATTTCATGAAGTGATTTCATTTACTCATCCTAAAAGATTAGAAAAACTATTGTTGCTGGTTTCCTAGCTTTCTTCAGGGAAAAATCCGTACGGGTCGTGAGAGCGATAGCCCGGAGATGGCTTCTGAGACATGAAGCCAGGTCCTACGGGACGCAGCAGGCGCGAAAACTTTGCAATGCGCGAAAGCGTGACAGGGGAAGCCTGAGTGGGTTTGTTCAACAAACCCTTTTCTGGAGTCTAAATATCGACGTAATTTTAAAACTACGTCTTATTAGATAGCTCTGGGAATAAGAGGTGGGCAAGGATAGGTAAGCAATTTTTTTAAAAAGGAGTAATACAAAAGTTGACTGGACACGCGAAAGCGTCATCAAAACTCTAATTCATGGCCGCAATCCATGATGATTATTCGATGCTTATCTTTTGCCATACGGTTGCCAGCCGCCGCGGTAATAACCGCGCCTCAAGTGGTAGCCACGATTATTGGGCCTAAAGCACCCGTAGCCGGCTTTACAAGTCTCTGGTGAAACCCAGCAGCAAACTGTTGGAACGGCTGGAGATACTGTAAGGCTTGAGACCGGGAGAGGGCAAGAGTACATCATGGGTAGGGGTAAAATCCTTTAATCCATGATGGACTACCTGACAGTGTCCGTATCTAGCGCTGGGTAAATGGCGTTAAGTCAAAGATTTCTTTGGCTTGCCGCATAAGGCGCTTGCCTGGAAGTGGGAGAGTTGTTAAATACCGAAATCGATAAAGGATACAGTCGTTATATAAAAAAGTATGGAATCAATTTTGGCGTCTGATAAGATTGCTTGGTTTTTAGGATTAATGGAAGACGATGGCCATATAAGCAATGGCAAAAATTATGACTATAAAATTAGTGTTTGCCTGGATTCTGAAATTTTGGCTAAAAATACTTCGATCGTTATAAACGATATATTTAGTATAATGCCAAAAATTTACAAATATAAAAATAAAAAATGTTACGAGGTTTATTTCAGATCTAAAAATATATGGGAAAAACTTAAAGATTTTAAAGTACCATCCGAATCCAAATTAAATTTTATTGGCGGTCTTATAGATGCTGAAGGGCATGTAGAAGTTGCAGGTTATAGAATAATTATAACAATGAAAAGCGATACTATTGCTGACGAAGTCTTCAGAATTTTAAAAGAATGCAATTTCATGCCTAAAAAAAGAAATGACGGCTGGTGGCGAATTTATATCTATGGAAAAAATAATTTACAAAAAATTTTACCATATATAAGCCATCCTAAAAAGATTGACAGTATTGTTCAAATTCTCAATTCTTCCACCAGGAAACGGGTCTGACGGTGAGGGGTGAAAGCGTGGGGAGCGAACTGCTTTAGTATAGTTAAAGCAGGCTTATCCGGGATTAGATATAGAATTAGTTCTATGCTGATCTACTAACGACCCCGTTAGTCCACGCTGTAAACGATGCTCACTTGGTGTTGCAGTATCTTCGAGATACTGCAGTGCCGTAGCGAAGGTGTTAAGTGAGCCGCCTGGGAAGTACGACCGCAAGGTTGAAATGAAAATTGGAATTGTAAATTGTTGATTTTCATCAACAAACTTAAGGGAAAGAAAACTATCCTTACTAATTAAATATAGGATTGTTTTCCCCAAATTGGCGGGGGAGCACACCAGGGGTGG
>JACQNW010000037.1 GCA_016202845.1 Candidatus Aenigmatarchaeota archaeon | reverse complement strand
CCACAACTTTAGTTGTGGGTAACATGAATGGATTTCATTAGCAGTTTACTATACATGTAGCGTGTAAAAATTACCTATTTAAACCGCCTATGCACAAATAAAAGATAGGTTAGTATGAATAAAGGTAGCTATTATATTTTAATTGCTCTGATGGCTTTGGTTCTTGCAACAGGCTGCACCGGCGGCAGGTCTGCAAAGGTTGATGTAAACAATGGAGTGACAATAACAGATTTTTCTGCCTCGCCCACGCAGGCAAATGACGGAGATTTTGTTTTGCTTGACATTGAATTTGAAAATACCGGCGGAACAACTGCCAGAAATGTTCAGGTTGATCTTTACGGTGTGGAAGGACAATGGAGAGACAGCTTTGGCAATTTAATCACATCAACGCTGACCCAAAACTTTGGAACGCTTAGAAGACCAATACCTGAGCGCAATATTCCCGGCGACTTCAGGCTGGCAAATTTCAATATAATGACCAAGGATGTCCCTGAGGGAATTTCGCCAGTGCTGCCAATAGAAGCAAGGGTGACTTATGATTATAACACATCAGGCCATTTGCAGCTTTATGCCATGAGCGAGGGCGAATACAGAAGAAAAACTAGCCTGGGCGAGCCTTTCCCAACCGCAGAAATAATAAACAGCGCAGGCCCTATAAAACTTGATCTGGCAGATAGGTACAGGCAGCCTGCAATAATCAATTCTGTATCACAAGGCGATCCTGTCCAGATAATACCAATAAAAATAGTATTTACAAATGTTGGCAACGGCTTTCCAATAACTGAAATCAACAATCAGATCACTGGATTGGGCGGTGCAGGGGGAAGACTTACTGGAACAATAGATTTGTTTGCTCCTGCAGGCATAGAATTTGACAATTGCCTGGGAACAGTAGGCGGACATCATATAGATTTAGACACGACTCAAATACCTCTGCAGTTAAGGGAAAGCGGCACTGTTCCTGTTGCCTGCACTCTAAAGGTGGACAAGGCGACTTGGGGAGACAGGCCTATTGACACGATACAGCTTGTGTTCAATATTTTCTACAGATACTATACGTATTCAAGAGTCAATGTACAGGTAATTGGGGAATAAGCTTTTTCTTTCGCGACTTGTGGATTTTGTCTGCAAAGAAAATCCTTGGAAAAAGAATATTATATATACGGCTTCTTGTAATAGATTAACATGAATAGAAGAATAGGCGCACCAAGGGCGTCGGTTCGTTTAAAACTAGTTATGGCAATTGTTCTGCTTGTATTCTTCACTGCCTGCGCCCAGCAACAGCAGAAAACAGACGGGATTGTTATAAACTCATTTTCAGGAGAGCCTGTTATTGCAGAAGCGGGCGACAACGTGAGATTTTTTTTGGACCTTGAAAATGTCGGCGGCACGACAGCAAGATGCGGCTTAACTGAATTGTACGGACTTGAAAGCTGGTACACGCTTGACAGCACAAGGCTGTCAGGGTTGCGCCCATGGAGAGACAAGAGTTTTTCATTCAGCTTTTCTAACAACCAACTGAATTTATGCTATTATGACCTGACAAAAGGATTGAATGCATGCGGATCCTACAGGAAAGATGACGGCGTAAGCCTGAGCGTTTTTGTTTCAAATGCATGGAACACGTTCCTTAATGATTACTGCGATTCATACCAGAGCATAAGCACGTTTCCTGACGCAAGGTTTTTCAGCCAGCTTTCCCCTGTGCTGCCGCAAAGAAACAGGCCAGGACAGTCGCAGACTTATGACTGGTTTTTCAAGCCGCCAATACTGCCAGAAGGATTAAAGGTGAATTATGATGTTACAGCAAGGGTCAGCTATGCATACACGTCAAATGCACACATAAACATCAAGGCCTTCAACAAGGAAGAATACAGGAGAAGACAAAATCTTGGCGAGCAGATAGCCTATCCTGTTGACGTAGTAAATTCTTACAATGCACCCATACAAATAAATGTAAGGCAAGGATCATCGCCAATTATTGTCAGCACGCCCTCGGATTTCATAACAGATCCTATACAAAGGGAAAATTATGTCCTGGAATTTGTAAACCTTGGGAGCGGATTTCCACTGCCTCTTGAAAGCCCGGACAGCGGATTCATAATTGCTGTTGTGGAAGTAAACGGACCTGGCGTTTATTTTGAAAACTGCTTGGGGCAAGAGGGCGGCACGGCCATACTTGACCATGATATTGTGAGAAGCCTGGTAAAGCTGAGGGGCGCAACAAACAGCGCACCTTTCAGCTGTACAATTGCCATAGACAGGTCAGCCTGGGCAAACGTTCCGACAGGAACAATATCGCTCACATTCAGCGCATTCTACAGATATTATACAGATGCCGAGACAAAAGTAAGCGTGCTGGGCGTTGAGGAAAGCTAATTCTTAAAGTAAGGAAAAAGTTATTTAAACCTTACTTTACAATATATAGTAAGGTGGTACGCATGGAAGAAGCTACAATAACAAGCAAGGGACAGGTAACCATACCTAAAGATGTAAGAGAGTCGCTGGGGTTAAAAGAAGGCAGTAAAATAGGGTTTTTTATCAGAGACAGCGAGGCCGTCATAAGACCAATCGGTTCCAATCCTATAGAAGAATTTGAAAAGCTTAGGAGCAAAATAAAGTTTACTAAAAAAGAAATCAGCTACATGATAAAAGAAAGCAAGAAGGAATGGAGCAAGCTATGATTTTCATAGACAGCTGGGTGTGGATAGAATTTTTCCAGGAAGAAACTAGCAAGCCTGTAAAAGCTGTTTTACAAAGAGCTGTCACAGACAGCGTAGTCATTAGTACTATTGTTTTGATGGAAGTCAAATATTCAATTCTCAAAAAATACGGAAAAGAGATGGCAGATTCAGTTATAAATACAATTGAAATCTTTCCTAATATTAAGGTATTGCCTGTTACGTCTGATGTAGCGAGGACGGCTGCTGACATAAGGAAAAAATACTACAACAAGAAAAGGCAACTTTCATATGCCGATGCAATAAATATAGCAACGGCTATGCTTTCTGGCTGCAATAAATTGTATTCGGGCGATCGTGATTTTGAAAAAATCGATGAACTAAAAACTGAAATTATTATGTAGGGAAGGCTTGAAAAAAATCCTCAAGGAAACCTGCCGCTTTATTTAGTGGCAGTCATAGAGGGGATTATTTTTTACCAAGCTTTTCTATTTCTTCTTTTGCATAATTTATAATGTCTGACGTGATAAATAAAGTTGATTTTGTTTTCAGCAAATCAAGCAAAGAAAGCGCTTCATTTTTCTTTATTTGCTTGTTTCTAAACGCCCTTAATAATTATACCTACAGTGCCATGCGGCTCTAATTTAAGCTGTTTTGCTATTATCCTGGCTTCCAGATCGTCTGTTATAGCTAACCAACAAAGTATTTAGGTATAATATTTTTTGTTGTTTGCTATAAGTTGACCAAATTATAATACCTGATTATTTG
>JACQNW010000036.1 GCA_016202845.1 Candidatus Aenigmatarchaeota archaeon | reverse complement strand
ACAACAGCACATCACAATTAATAAACAATAACACAAACGGCACGATAAATGGCACTGCTGTTACAAACGGCATGCACACATTTGTAATTCAGGCAACAGATCCTACCGGAAACTCTGCTAACACAACTCAGGGTACATTCACTGTTGCAACACCAACAACACTTACAGCTGTAAACATTGTAACACCAGCAACAAACAATACCAATACCACAAATGTCACGCAGAATTTGATATTCAACGCAACATCAACTATACATAACTTTACGTTCAATTATACTGTTTTTAGGAATGGATTGAGCATAGCATCTGCTTTCATGAACAACAATACAAATACCGTTGTAATTCCGGGCTCTGCCAATGGGACATACACATATTACGTTGAAGTAAAAGACCCCTCTGGCAACTTCAAGAACTCATCAACAATAACATGGACGATTGACCAGATAGCGCCTGTTATTTCCAACCTTACAACAAACAATTCTAACTTTTCATCTGCGAGTCCATCGTTTGCATTCAATGTCACTGACAATACAGCTACAAGCACAATAAACATCACATTGTTCATAGACGGCGTTGTCAACGGAACAACACAATTAATCAATAATAATACTAATGGAACAATCAACGGAACAGCTGTTACAGATGGCTTGCATACATTTATAATTCAAGCAATAGACCCTGCTGGAAACTCTGTCAATATGACTCAAAATAGCACATTCAGAGTTGATACAGTAGTTCCTAATGTAGCCATACAGGCACCAGTCAATGGCACAAACTCCTCATCAACTATAAGGCTTAACTTTACCCATGGCGATGCAACGTCATCTGCATTCTGCCAGTTGGAACTTGACAGTATCAATGTTACAAATGTCACTGCGGGCACATGTCTAAATGTGACGTTAACAGGCTTAGCAGAAGGCAATCACACAATAAGGCTTTGGGTCAATGATTCTGCAACCAATAGAGCGTCTGCAACTGTGCGATTTACAGTGGATACAGTTATTCCAATTGTAAGCCTTTCAGCAAGCAAGGGCGGGATAACCATAGGAAGCGCAGTTGATGAAGGATCTGTTATAACTATAACATGTTCATCTTCTGACAATACGTCAAGCGTAAACACAACTACAGTTAAAGTTTCAAAACCTTCCAATACGGTTGATACAAAAGCCTGTGGAAACACATACACATTAACAGAATCTGGAAGTTACACTATAACATACACATCTGTTGATGACGCTGGAAATACAGCTATTGCTACAAAAACCTTCAGCACTTCTGCTGTTTCTCCTGTTACTGGCGGAGGCGGCGGAGGCGGCGGCAGTAGCACCAGTCCTGCTTCAAGCTCTACAAGCGTTATAGTTGGCGTATCACCTGGCCAGACATATGAAGCAACAGTGACAAAAGAAGATGTAGCTGTTGATCAGGTAACATTTACAACAACAGGAAGTGCTTCAAGCGTTGAAATTAAAGTTGAAAATTATGGTTCAAATGTACCATCAGGAGCAACATCAATAACCTCAACAAACACAGATGCAAAAGTTTACCAATACTTGCAAATCAATACAGTAAACCTGAACAGCATATTGAAGGAAGCAAAGGTCAAATTCAGCGCAACAAAGAAATGGATTGCTGACAATGGCTTGACAGCAGACAAGGTCGCATTATACAAGTTCAAGGATAATGCATGGGTAAAAATGCCTACTGTCAAGACAGCAGAAACATCGACAGACGTCAATTATGAAACAACAGTAACAAGCTTCTCCATATTTGTAATTGCAGGCGAAGCAGCACCGCCAGCACCCCAACAGCCGCAGATAGTGTGCGGAAACGGCGTGTGCGAGACAGGTGAAACAGAAAGCAGCTGTGCGGCTGATTGCAAACCAACTGAACAGGGATCTGTCTGCGGAAACGGCGTGTGCGAATCTGACGAATCTACAGCAACATGCGAAACTGATTGTCCTGCGCCAGTTCAAGAAGTGCAAAAACAAGACTATGGACTTTACATAGTGGCAGGCGTCATAATTTTCCTTATCATTGTGTTTTATTTATTTACTAAATTCAGATCTTCAGGCTACAACTACAAGCCTAAGAAAAAGTGAGAAGCCCTTTTTAAGACTTATGGCTAATTTTTTAGGATGAAATATGCACCAATTTTGTTAATGTTGACTTTGTCTCTTGTTGCAGGATGTGTGCAGGACCAGCCTCTTAAAGAGATAGTTATTCCCGGGCACAATGTAGTCTATTTGTTCACTTATGACGTGAGGGAATCGATAAAGGTTGCATCTGACAATGAGAAAGCTATCAGGAGCCTTTTCACAGAGAGCAGTTCGATGAACATAATCTATGAAGGTTCAAGCAGCCGGGACAATGCATACTTCATAGTAGCCCTGACAAATATTGGAAATAAATTAAGGCCTTATCTTGAGAACACAGGAAGAAGCCTTGATTTCAATTATTATTACTACATAGGCGACTATTGGTATAATTCAACAGATGAAATCATAGGCAAACCAAACCTTACTACTCCCACGCTTGTGCTAAAAGGTCCGGAGACAGGTGCGACAGAAACTTCTGTAAAATTAAGCGAACAGACGCCCTTAGGCGTCAATGCACTCAACAATACTATTGTGCTTCAAGGAACAAGCTACAGGAATCTCACGCTTGCTGCTGACAAACTTTCGCTTATAATTCTGGATGTTACACAAGAGCAAGTGGAGCAGAAAAAATGAACAGATATTTGATAGCCGGCTTTATTACAACGATAATTTTCATAATTGGCATACTTCTTGGCCTGCAGTTGAGCAATACAAATCTGGATGACTTGCAAAATACACTGCAGAAAGACCTCCTGGAAATGCAAAGCCTTGACTTAGAAATACTTATTTCCAAAGAGCTGAACAATGAATCTATTTGTTCTTACATAGAATACAGGCTTCCTGATATAATAAGAACAAAGGTGGAGCTGGGCAGGAAGTTTGACACCACAAGCCTGCCAGCAGACAAGATAAAGCTGCTGCAAAAGCAGTATGCCATATCCCTTATGAAATACTGGTTGTTTACAGAGGTACAGGAAAAACAATGCAAGATAAGCTCCCCGAGAATATTATTTTTCTTTACATCAAATGAAGAAGCTTCAAGGGAGCAGGGGCGGGCATTGGACTATGTCGTTTACAAGTCAAATGAAACAATAAGCGTCTTTGCTTTCAATGTGCAGTGGGATGAGCCGCTGATAAAGCTGCTGGTAAACAGGTACAACGTAACTGATACGCCTACAATCATACTCAATGAAACAAAATACGATAATTTCCAGAGCGTTGAAGCAGTTACGAAAATACTATGCAGCATGTACGGTGAAAAATACTGCTATTGAGCCTTTTCTTTCTAAGAAAGAAAACCCTCGGGAAAAGAAAGTCTCTGCAGCTAAAGCTGCAGGCGCTAAATCCTCTACCATTTGCGCTCTGTGCCTACTATTTCAAGAACAAACGCGCTTATCCACAACAGAATATTGATAAATGGGTACACGAGCAGGTAAATTATGTAATCCACCTTTGAAATATTCTCATGAACGTGCTGCTGGCTGAATTTTATCATAAGGAAAAAGGCCGACAACAGCAATATCCAGAATAATGTGGTGCTTGTTATAAAACTCACTTTTGAAGTACTTGCAATGTATCCAAAATCAAAGTCAACTATGAAAACGTCCATAACCTGCCTGAACAATGACAGTCCTGTATCATAAGCCGCCAGTATTAGAAGCGGTATGGTAAGCGCAAGAAGAATATACTGCAGGGGCAATACAAACATTCCCAGGCTGCTGTATTTCCTGGAAAAAAACATGTCTTTGTAGGCGCAGGTGTTGTGAATATAACCCCTGTACCATCGCATTCTTTGGTTGAACAGTTCGCGGAAATTTTGAGGCACTATTGTATAAGCAAAATCGTCTATAGAATTCGATATTTTGTACCCATATTTCTGTAGCCTTAAGCCTATTTCAAGGTCTTCTGTAATGTTTTTCTCGTCAAATCCGCCTAAATTTCTAATTATATTTGTCTTGTACAATGCAAATGCCGGCGTATAATAAAGCGCATTTATATTTGCCATCAGCTTTCGCGTAAAAGACGCAATTACATACTCTATTTTCTGAAGTTTTTCAATTGTATTGTATGCCTTCAGGGGTTTTATTGCTGCTGTTACACAATCTGCCTCTGGAAAATGCTTCATCATGTTTTCAATGGCATTTTCAGAGAGGCATGTGTCAGAATCTATGAACCCGAAATATTCTGTTTTTACAAATTTCAAGCCGTGGTTGACTGCAGAAGCTTTACCTCCATTCTTTTTCTTTATGTATCCAATTCTGCTGTCTTTAATGTCCTTTACAATCTGTCCTGTATTGTCCGTTGACCCGTCATCTACAACCATGACTTTCAGGGGATAGTATTCGCCGTTGGCCATTTTTTGGTTTAGCAACGACCCTATGCATTGCCGGATAAACCCTGCCTTGTTGTACGTTGGGACAATGAGAGTCAAAGGCCTAACAAAGCTCTTCTTTGCCTTGCTCTTTGTAGTAAAGAAGACTGTGAACCAGAACACGGATGCAAAGAGCATTACGTACAATGCCGTGTAAAAAATTGCCGTTTCTATCATTGACATATCCACTTACCTTTCTGTATTTTGTTGAACACTATTGTTGCATAACTGCCTTTTGGAAGGGTGAATTCTAGGCACAGAATATCGCCTTCAATAGAATAGTTAAAATCCTGTATTTTAATAAACGTCTCCCTCAAGCCGCCGCTGCAGGAAAATGCGCCAAAAGCAAAGTCTTTAGGGGAGATCTTATCATTTTCCAACAGCCTCCTGACTATTGCAGGCAGCTTTTTGGAATCACACCCGACAAGAGGAAGAGCTTTAGGGGTATTTTTTAATGACTTTCCTAATGCCATGTTGAAAACATAGGACTGATAAGCGTTTACAAGAAACTTGGCTTTTTCTTTTGTTAACTTTCTGGCTTCTATTTTTCTTTGCAAAAGCTTTCTGCCTACCTCTACATTATTGTGTGAAAATCTTTGCGGACCAAAATAGTTTGGAACAGGCTTTTTTACAAAATCCAGTATTTTTTCAATCTTTTCAAGATTCTTGCAATCATGGAGTGTTATTGTAAACTTGTTGCATGACAAATCGCCCAAAGAAATATGCCTGTTAGTCCTGCCTATTTTTTCCAGGCTAAGTGTGTATTGACGTACCTTTGGCACGTCGGTTCGTTGTTCACAAAAACCACCAAGCTTATTTTCTTCATCCTTAATTGTTACGTGCTGAGACGTGAATGCAAATTTGTCCTTCAATCCGGCGTAGCCTATGCTAGAAACATTGATACCCAGCTTTTCAGAAACAGTTTTTAAAGCGTCTTCTGTTGTCATGTTTCTTTTTCTAAGCATGAATAAACTGTAAGGACCTTCTACTTTTTTTATCTTTCCAAATGCCCTTTCATGCTTTCTGAGGAACTTTGGATTGATAACTTCTTCCACCACAAAGTCCTCTGGAGATTCTATATTTCCGTTTGTGCACAGTTTGTTCATAAAACTAGTTGAAAGCTATAGCTCTAAAAGGAATTGTTGGTTATAAACTGACAGATACAATCTAATATCAATGTACAAGCAGGCAATAATAATAAACAGCTCGATAAGGATGAGCAAGGGCAAGGCTGCTGCACAGGCGGCACATGCCGCTGTTTCTGCTTTTTTCCAGTCCAACCTGCATATTGCAAAAGAATGGAAAAGGCAAGGGCAAAAGAAAATAATCGTGAAGTCGTCACTTGACGGGATAAAAGATGCAGAGGAAAAGTGCAGGAAGCTGAAGCTGCCCCATGCTCTTATAGCAGATGCAGGAATGACAGAGCTCGAACCCGGCACGATAACAGCTTTGGGGATAGGGCCTGATGAGGAAGAAAAGATCAATAGAGTCACAGGAAGCATGAAACTGCTGAAATGAGCCTTTTCTTTCGTGCAATATTGAACTT
>JACQNW010000030.1 GCA_016202845.1 Candidatus Aenigmatarchaeota archaeon | reverse complement strand
ACTGACGGATTCGAGCTCGACAACTCGGCAATGTTTTCTTTATCAAAAGGGTCGCAATTTTCCAGCGGCCTTGAGTCAAAATCAGTTATCTGTTTGTAATTTTTGCCGCTTATGTTGGCATTATTTTCCGCATAAACTGAAACCAAAAGGGCTATAACGGCAATTAAAAGAATAATTATGTAATCCAGATGATCACTGAACCTGCGAGTATTTTTTTTCATAATACTACTGATTTTATCTGATATTTATAGTGGACCAAACAAATTTAGAAATTTAGGCCTGTTCAAAATATTTTGCCTTGGCAGATTTTATCGTTCCTGTAATTCCAAGTACATGAACAACGGACCTTGATTCTCCTATGACTGAAATTAAAGAAAGAACTGCACGCATCTGCTCGACCGTATTATGCGCGCACTTTATCACGCCGCGCTGCTTTTCATTATTGTAGAGATTTACAATAAACCATGGGCGCACTTCGCTTGCAAAGGCTTCGCCAAGAAATGAAAGGGTGGAAGACCATACTGCATTGACCAGATCCTGGTATGCTACAGGCTGCTCTGACACCACCTCGAATACCACATATCTTTTATTTTGCCTCAACGACGAAGGCAGCATTTTCGGCTCCATAGTAAATGCCTTCTTTGCAGATGGAAAAGAAGGTCTTTACAATCCTCAGAGCCTTCTCTGGGACTTCAGAGAATTAATGTTCTCTGCAAGTACTCCAACAAAACTGGAGATCTTGTAATAGTATCTCCGAAAGTCGGAGATGCTATGTAAAGCCTTCAATTCAAATATTATTTATTCTTCTATAACTCCTTCCCTTCTCTTTCCCAATAGTTTTTCCCTGTTTTCAGCTATGATTTTTTTTGGCACATTTGACATGGCATCGAGTGACTCGCCCAAATCCATCCCCATAAGATTCAGGAAAGCCGCAAGCTCCCTTCCGGCGCGCATACCCCAGATGTTTACAGCGCCAGAAACTGCAATGATTTTGGCTTCGTACTTGCCAGCGAGCATTATGTTTGTGCGCATCGAGGACAATATGTTTGAACGATTCCTTCCATGGGATTCCAGAATTTCACGAAAGTTCAGCTCGATTGCAACATTGTTGGCAGCAGCTGATTTTATGACTATGTGATCTATGCCAGAATCCTTTCTTCCAAGCTCTGGATGGCAAAGCATATCCACGGCAGACGATTCGCATGCAGCCCTGTTGATGTCGTAATTTCCCCCATGAACATAAATGAGCTCTGCATTCGGCCTTGCTTTTGATATCAGCTTATCAAGTTCTCCTGCAGATGCAGGCTTTAGCATCACTGCATTCATGATATCAATACCTTCTACCGGCTTTATCTCTGTTACATCAGGAAAATAGCTCACGACAGCGATGCCATCAAGACCCAGTCGCTTTGCCATCTCTGCCATTTCCTGAAGCTTATTCTCTCCTATAGAAGCTGCGGTATGCACATGCAAATCATAAAACACAGTATAATATAATGAAGGAGACTTTATAAGAGTTTTACAAATGGGTAAAGCGAATTCTTCTTGCTAAGAAGAGAAATTACCGAAAGACAATGATTTATCTATTTTGCCTTACAAGTTATCAAATGTTTATTGACAAATACAAGCCTAAAATTAGCAGGGATATAATAGGCAACAACTCCCAGATAAGTCAAATTAAACAGTGGCTTTCACAATGGGTAAAGGGACAGGCACTTATGGTGATTGGCCCTACTGGATGCGGAAAGTCTGTTAGCACAGAAGTTGCGTGCAGGGAAGCCGTATACGAGCCAGTGTTCTACTATGCAGAAGACGAAATTTCTGCTAAGGCACTTATAGAGCAGTCCAAGCAAAGAAGTATTTTTGCGAAAAAGAAGGCATTAATTTTTGAAGAATGCAGCATACCTGCCGCCTTGCTGGAACAGAGCGCATCGCCTGTAATTATAATAACAGAAGACAACCTTCACAAGTTCAGAAGAAAATGCATGGTGGTCAAATTCGGGAAAATAAGGTACGATTCAATAGCAAGTTTTTTGAAAATGATATGTAAAAAAGAAAGCCTGAAGGTTGATGAAATAGTTATAAACCAGATAGCAAAAATGTCTGACGGAGATGTAAGGGCCGCACTGGTTGATCTGGAAATCGGCATCGGTTCCCTGAGGGAGCATAATGACAATATTTTTGAAACATTAAAAATACTGTTCAGGACGATGAGCATAGACAATGCAGTAATTGCTATGGAAAAATGCGATTCTGAAATTGAAGACTGGCTGCAGGAAAATGTGGCAGACCAGTACGACATTGAAAGCACAGCAAGGGCTTATGAATACCTGGCAAAAGCAGACATGTTTTCTGCCCGCATATACAGGAGAAACATGTGGTCGCTGGACAAGTATAAGAAAAATATTGCTGTTTTCGGCACAGTTCTGAGCAAAAAAAGTCAGATGGACGCCAAAGACGTCGGTTCACTCAACAACAGATTCTCAATGTACAGGCCGCCTTACTACAGGAAGCAGCAGATGCCCCTGCTGAAAGTGGCAAACCATGTTCATGCATCGCAGAGAAAAGCTGCTGGATACATGCCGCTGCTGAAGCAGATAATGAAGCAAAACAAATCAATCAATACGACACTGGTAAAAAGCATGAGTTTGGAAGAGGAAGAAGTTGAGGCACTTATAAACTAATAGTAAAGAACATTGGCAGGTAAACATTTTACAATGTTCTTTCCATATAGCAAACTCAATGTAAAAGTTTATTTACCATTGAGATTTGCTATAATATGCCAAATTAAATTTTTGGCCACCATATGTGAAAACCAAATCTCGCTGGCCATAAACTAGTTGGATTTCAACATCATTTATTCTAACAGCAGAAATTTCCCCAACATCTGGTTTCAGGTAAATAATTTTTCCAAGTCCCATATGAGCTCTCAGTTGAAGATGTGGACCAGCAACATCAACAGGAATTGCCTTTAAAATTCTTGCCAAATCTTCAGCACTGCAGCGCCTGCCTGATTCTGTAGCTACATTTCTAAGATTCATATTTTTAATTGGTTGTGCTGGCTTATAAATTAAGCTGCACATTAATTGTTTATGAAAGGCCAGTGGTTCCTGATTTCTACGGTGATTGCCGTGGGAGCTTTTCTCAGCATATCGGTTTACTTCAGGGATTATTTTGCCCTGGACAGCGCTGAAGTGCTGAGAGCAAATGAAGAGTACCACTTTTATGACATAAGGCAGCAATTTGACAATGTTGTTGCACAATCAGACTGCATAAATCTCGACATAAATCTTAAAGAGTTCGAAGTTTTTTCAGAAAAAAGCATGGCAGAGCTCGGATATTTCCTGTACATAAACCACAAGATAAATTCCTGCTCCTCCGGGGCTGTAAAGTCTGTAACAAAGCAAATGGTTCTGGCTTCTGACAGGGCTGTCATAAACGAAGGAATAGATGCTGACAGCGTACTTGGAATTTATAGCTGACCAACTTAATATTTAGGTATTACACAAATTGGTCACATATAGTGAAGCAAATTATAATATCTAGGACTTTGATTAACCCTATAATTTGTCAAAGTCCACGATAAGGGCTTTGGATAAAGTGTATATT
>JACQNW010000033.1 GCA_016202845.1 Candidatus Aenigmatarchaeota archaeon | reverse complement strand
AGCTAGAATTCTAGAGAAGTGTCCAGAACCGCACCCCAAATCAACTATTTGCTTGCCTTTTACATTTCCAAGCATTTTAAGTATAGATGGTTTCAAGACCTCATGTTTTAACTTGTGGGGAACTTCATACTCCTTTGTAAATTCCTTTGTCCATTTCACCATAAAACTAGATTAGAACTAGCATATTAAAGTGCCTATTTTTTCGCCTTCTATTATTTTCAGAAGGTTTTCAGGCTCACTTCCATTCATTAAAACCGTCTTTATTTTGTTTTCCTTTATGGTCTCGACAGAAATGGGATCGAGTACGCCATAATCAACAGGCGCCACTTTTTCATTTGATTTCAGGTCAGAGAACATGATTATATTCATCATTCTTGCATCATTGAACTTGTTGGGATCTTTGTCATAAATGCCGTCGACATTTGTAATCTTTATGAACAAATCGGCCTTTAT
Source organism: Candidatus Aenigmatarchaeota archaeon (assembly GCA_016202845.1). Classification (GTDB taxonomy): domain Archaea; phylum Aenigmatarchaeota; class Aenigmatarchaeia; order GW2011-AR5; family GW2011-AR5; genus JACQNW01. The sequence goes on along the minus strand of JACQNW010000033.1, from coordinate 5,636 downwards.
TTTTGCAGCGCATATTGCGGCATTTGCATCCGTGTTCCTGCCTGGCACAATTCCGCCAATTATTCCTGATGTTTCTGCGCCCACTTCCTCTATTTTCCTTATCGGCTTCATTTTAAGCAGCTTAGAAAACAGCAGCACATTTGCATGAAGCAATTGTATGTAGATTTCCTCTCTTTCCATGTTGCTTATTGATATTTCGCTGTCTTCATGCATATTTTTCATGTAATTCCTTAGGTATTTTCCGCCGCCTATTGCAATTATCAGCTGATGGTTTTCGTTTATTTCAGAAAGCACTGGAATAAGGCGCTTTAGATAATTATGATCTGCCCCGCCCTCTGGAAAAACAAGGGATCCGCCAACTTTTATCACAAATTTCATTGAAAATAAATTATGAATTTAAATGCTTTAATAAGTTGAAAATTGTTTTTATTAAAAAATTATGAAAACTTCAGAAAAATGTGCTTTAATAGTTTGTTGGAATATTCATACTATGACCGACTTTGAGCGCTACAAAAAATTTCAGGAGAAGTTCAATCTGCCACACCTCAATGACCTTACAAATACGTTCAAATTCGAGCTTGAAGAGGACAGCGACAATCTTTTTGATGATATAAGGGCAGAAATTTCCGACCGGCTTTTCGGCTTTACGGAAAAAATACTGGAACCGCTTATAGGAGGATCGGAATCCCTTTGCTGCATATTCGAGCACAACATGCTAAAAGATTCTGAAAGAAATCACCTGTTTGATATTTACAAGAAAATACAGGTCTTGAAATGGGAGAATAACCTGCTTATAGTAAAGCCGGATGATTCGACCACCGCAGAATGGATTAACAAAACATGGGACTTGTGGAACAAAGAACTGGAAGGCGAGCTTTCGCAGCTATGCAAAAAGCTGTCCGTAGCGTGGCAGGACCTTAAAGTAAAAGATGCCAAGATGGGCTATACGGGATAGAGGACTTTGACAAATTATAGGGTTATAGTGAACCAAATAAATAAACAGGATATGATTTATTTGTTTCACATATAGCAACCAATGAAGTTATATAGAGTTTATTTCATTGGCTTGCTATAATCAAACTCCTCAATAATTAGAGCGGCTATTTCTTTAAGCTTTGCACTGTTTATCTAAACATAGGGAAAATCAGGGTGGAAACTAATCTTTTTAATAATATTCTTCAATAGGAAGTGAATGAGGCATAAAGGAGAAACCTTAGGTTTCTTCGTTGGCGGGCGGGTAGCTTAGCCTGGTAGTGCTTGTTTGTTTAACACACAAGCGCTGTTAGCATCTGTCTTATACGACATGTAGTTAAAAGAAAACATTTGACTGCATCTTTAAGCTAGCAGAAGGTCGAGAGTTCAAATCTCTTCCCGCCCACTTTTTATACTTTAATATTTACTATAATTTCATGAGCAAATATCCAAGGATAGAAAGTAATGAAATCATATTCAACGAATCTGGTTCTAGTGCAAGAGTTGAAGAAGTAAGACGGGGAATTTTACCGCTTACAATTGACAATGTAAGTGAAGAAGAGTTTGGTTGGTTGGAAACAGTAAAAGGCTATGTTTTGATTAATAGTTATCAGGGTTCTAGCAAACAGGGCTATGATTTGATTCGCAATCAACAAACAAACCAAGTAGCATTAAGATGGCAAGGAATGTTAATGTTAGACCATAAGGAAACTTTAGCGGTTAGATTCTATGATGGGTTGACATCTGAAATTCGAAGGCTTAGATTGGCATTAGAATCGCACAGAAAAGGCGCAACGTCTGGCTGGGGCGATGCGGTTGTATCAGACAGCCTTATGCCATATTAATTTAATTATTGTTAGGCAATAAAATCTCCAGCACGTTCCCGTCAGGATCCAGAAAATTAGTGATTGTTCCGTAGCTTCTTTTCTCGGATTTTCTCAGAATTTTTATGTTACTTTTCTCAAGGTGCTTATTCATTGCTTCCAGTTCCTTTTTGCTGTTGGCAACAAACTGTATAAGGACTGGATTTTTCTTGTTATACTTGAATTTGTAGCTTTGCCTGTTAGACAAAGGCTCGATTGCGAAAATTACATTTTTTGTGGAAAATCCAAACCATTTTTCACTGCTACCTTTTATTCTTTCCAGCAGTCATAACGACGTCTAAGTTCTTCCAAATTCTGTAAATCAACATCTACTGAAATAGTTCCCTCTTTGCCGATTCTTGCAAGTTCGCTCACAGGTGAAAGGATTCTGCTTTGCCCAACAGTTTCTGTTGACTCGGCATCGCACATGACAAAAAATGCTTGGTTTTCAAAAGCGCGTGCAGTAGGCAAGCCGTAGTATTCATTTTCTATTTTTGGATCGCTGCCCTTCTGTTTTATCTGCATATGTTGGTCTTGGCAGTCCGCTAAGACTTGTCTCAGGAAAACAAATTATATCTGAACCGTTTGCAGATTCCATGTAAGAACATATTTCTCTTGCGTTTGTGTCTAATGATGATCCTTTTGTGTCGTCTATTCGCATCTGAACGGCTGTTATTCTAACCATATTGCTGTAGTAATAAAAACATTCTTAAAGTATGGACTAACCTGTAAAAGGCTTATTTTATCAGCTTCTCAATATCTCTTAGCTTCATTGATTTCAATTGTTTTTCCGTCACAGTAGGCAGGTCAATGTTTATTTCATCCTTTGTTACTACTATGCCCGGTTTGTTTATTACTGAAATAAATTCGGCCATTTTGGGCGCTTTCTTTTTTGCCTTGTTTGATTTTTCTTCTGCGTCTGATATGACCAATAAATTATCAGATGTTGCAATTATGTTGAAAGGAGATTTGTAGGCAAAATTGGTTGAAAAACCTATTTTATTCAGGTATCCTGAAACGGTTTTTTCAAAATTCCCTTTTGGTTGTATTTCTTTATTGTTTGTATTCAAAGAAACGGGTTCTGATAAGTCTTCATCTAGAAATTGTTCAAGCTTTTCAACCATATGCAGATCAGCGCGCATCCTTTTACTTTCATGCTCGTATACGCTTTTTTTTGTAATTCCTATCTCATCTGCAAGTTCTTTCTGGGAAAGACCTGCCGCTTTCCGTGCATTTTTCAGCTTTTCAGGATTAATCTCAGAAAATAAACCGCCTCTTGTCCTGAATATATAGGGCACATTGCCTTCGAGTATCATTTCTAGCGTATGAATATTGACAGTCGGAATGTTGAATCTTTCGTATACAATGTTATTCTGGAGTTTTTCCGTTCTCGTCTTCTTTCCCACAAGCAATGCATTGCCGTTTATGTTGTTCGATATGGCAGAAAGATTAGCAGCCTGGTCTTCCAGAAATGAGTCAATATTTTCCAGGACCTTTAGCAGTAGTATGTTTTCTGTAAGGTTGTTCATCTTGTTTGCGGCTACGTCAAAACATCCGCTATACAAACAATAATCATAGTTATTCTCTTCAAGTACGTGTTCTATTTCAGGCATCATAATTATAATCTGTACAGCAATTATTTATCAGCCTTGTACTGGCTCAAATCCAAACCTGTTTGCCTTTCTAAGCTTTCTAGAAATTCTATTTCAGTTTCTCCAAAGGCCAGCTTGTCTGCTAACGTCCCCTCACCCACAAATGCATAAAATGTTGCTTCACAAGTTTCACACATAGACCTGCAATAAGGTGCATTTAGTTCAATATTAGGATGTACCCTTAATCTTTCAAATAAATCAGAACCATGCCTTCCGGGGTTGTTTGGACAATAAGTCAATAGAATTCTGTCTGACATGAAACTATGACCATAATAAGCTTTATAAAGTTTATGTATATGAAAGTATACGATTATGAAGGTTTATTGACGCTCAAGCGTCGGTTTGCCTTGTATATAGAGGAGGAATTTAATATGAATCAAATGGGAGCACAGCCAATATTTATTTTGCCTGAAGGAACGCTTAGGCAAACTGGCAGAGATGCCCAGTCAAGGAACATAGCAGCTGCAAAAGCAGTCGCTGAGTCAGTAAGGACAACTTTAGGCCCTAAAGGGATGGACAAGATGCTTGTTGACAGCATAGGGGACGTTACAATAACGAATGACGGTGCTACTATTCTTAATGAGATGGAGATTGAACATCCTGCGGCAAAAATGATGGTGGAAGTTGCAAAAACACAGGAAGACGAGGTCGGTGACGGAACAACTACGGCTGTTGTTTTTGCAGGCGAACTATTAAAAAAAGCAGAACCGCTGGTTGAGCAGGACATCCATCCAAAAATGATTATTCGGGGTTTCAGGCTTGCAAAAATGAAGTCATTGGAAATCGTAAATTCTTTGGGCGAAGCAGTGGATGTAGACGATGCAAAAACGCTTGAAAAAATTGCAATGACAGCAATGACAGGCAAGGGCAGCGAGGCTGCAAAAGATTCTCTTGCACGTCTTGCAGTAGAGGCTGTAAAGCTTGTTGCTGAAACAGAAGGCAACAAGGTACGCATAAACAAGGATGATATTAAAATCGAGAAGAAGCATGGTGGATCAATGGATGACACAGAACTGATAAAAGGAATAGTGATAGACAAGGAAATTGTTCATCCTGCAATGCCAAAGCGCTTGCAAAATGCAAAGATAGCATTATTGGACGTGGCATTGGAGGTCAAGAACACTGAAACAAACGCTGAGATAAGAATAACAGACCCGTCACAGCTTCAGGCATTCATTGACCAGGAATCAAAGATGCTGAAAGACATGGTTGTGAAAGTTTCAGCCTCAGGTTGCAATGTAATATTTTGCCAGAAAGGCATAGATGACTTGGCGCAGCATTATCTTGCAAAGAAAGGTATTGTTGCGGCAAGGCGTGTCAAGAAAAGCGACATGGAAAAGCTTGCAAAGGCAACAGGCGGAAGAATAGTATCAACTCTGGATGAAATGTCCGGGGACGACTTAGGTTTTGCCGGACTGGTTGAGGAAAAGAAGCTTGCAGGCGAAGAGATGATTTTTGTACGCGAATGCAAAGACCCAAGAGCAGTGTCAATTCTGGTCAGGGGCAGCACAGAGCATGTGACTGATGAGGCAAAGCGTGCCATGGACGACGCTGTATTGGGCGTTATATCTGCAATTGAAGTTGGAAAAGTTGTTTCGGGCGGCGGTGCAATTGAGCTTGAAATGGCTCGAAAACTCAAGGAATTTGCACAAAGCCAGCATGGCCGAGAGCAATTGGCAATAAATGCGTACGCAGATGCAATAGAAGTTATACCAAAGACGCTTGCAGAATCAACAGGAAAAGATCCAATAGACTTGCTTGCAGAATTAAGGTCGTTCCACGACAAGGGAAAAAGCACGTATGGAATAGACGTAATGAATGGTGTTGCCGCGGACATGAAGGCAATGGGAGTTATAGAGCCTTTAAAAATAAAAACGCAGGTGATAATTTCTGCATCAGAAGCCACAGAGATGATTTTGCGCATAGACGACGTAATAACGGCAAAGTCAGGCGGTGGCGGCATGGGCGGAATGCCACCTGGTGGAATGGGCGGAATGCCTGGCGGCATGGGCGATATGGAGTAAATTTTTACTTTCTTTTAATTTACAATTATTTCTACGATTGAGGGTTTGATGTTATATGAAAAAGTTTACGTGTTATATCAAGACAATGTAATAAGTTCTATACAACTTCATTGGTTGCTATATGT
>JACQNW010000038.1 GCA_016202845.1 Candidatus Aenigmatarchaeota archaeon | reverse complement strand
ATGCGCTTAATTGCGCCAGGGATCGTGATTCTCTGCCTGTGGCTTTGCTTGTCTGGCTTCCTGACGACCAGCGATACACTCTGGAAATTTAAAGCCCTTACCTTTCCGATGTTCTTCTTGCCAAACGTTATTATATCCCCTAGTTCGTGATCATTTACACCGCCTATTACTGTCGGCACAAGTACGACGCCAAGCTCTGCTTTCTTGCAGTTTTCAATGGCACCTTGAGCTTCCCAGTAGTTTTTGGGATTTGTCTGAGGCGTTACGCCGTCAAAGCTCATATATAGAACGTGAGAACCTGCAGCCTTTATTTTCTGGCATAATTCCAGGTTTTGAGACAGATTTATCCCGTTTGTGTTAAGCTGGACGTGCTCATATCCTATTTCCTGAGTAGCAGCCTTTATTATTTCCGGAAGATCTTCTCTTAGCGTAGGCTCGCCGCCTGTTAGCTGGACAGCGTTTGCGCCCACCGGCTTTTCATCCCTCATTCTTTTCAGCATGAATTTAATCTGGTCGATTGTAGGCTCGTATACAGGCTCTCCTTCTTTTGCATAGAAGAAGCAATACCAGCAGGTCAAGTCGCAGATGTTTGTCAATACTATGTTGCCCAAACCTGTGTGCGACTCGTGTTCTACGCATAAACCGCAGTCTGTAGGGCAATTTATTTCAAATTCGCTCTTGTCTATGTTTGGATTAAGAATCTTGATTCCAGGGTCCTGGAATTTTTCTGCCTTCTTGAACATCTCATAATCAGACCAATAAACTTCCTTTTCAATGCCATGTTCAGGGCATTGCTTAAGCATCCATACTTTATTGTCCTTTACGTAGACAACACAGTCTACTTTCATAGTGTCCCATTTTTCCTCGTCTACGCATCCCGGGCATAAGCTTTGGTTGAACTTCAGCAGCTTTACGCCGCCTTTGACGTTTTTTTGGACAAGCTCTAAAAGAGCTTTTTTCCTGTCGTTTGTATAGTCTTTTACATACGGAGACGTAGGAACGCTCCTGAAGTCATCTACTCCGTGCTGAACAGCCTGCGGATACGCAGTTACCATCTTGGGACACCTCTAAACTTTTTCCTAAAAAGTTTAATCAAAAAGCATGATATATTACTTTTACTTTTCAGGGAACTTTCAGTAAAAACTAAAAGTTCTAAATGTTATATGCAACCGCCAGTTTATAAAGCATTGTTTTGACATGTTTTCATCATGAAAGGGTGATAGATTTGTTTTGCGAGCATTTTCAACAAGAACTCTTTCTTTAATAGGTTTTTTACAAGTCTTTTTATGCAAGAATGGGTAGAAAGGCCTTATGGGTGGAAAATGGAGCTTGGAAAAGGCCATCAGTTGCTTAGAATCAGGCCTGAGCATCATACTTCCATGAGTTCCGGCGAAATTGCGCCCTTTGGATTGAAAAAACACCCGATTTTATGTGAAGTTGTAAGGTTCTTGGGATATGCTGATGGACCTTCGGATAATGGTCGGTGCCTGTACTATGGCCGGATGGCTGACGGCTACGTTGAGTCTATGTTTTTTTGCCCTGGAGAATCGTTTGTGTCTGTTTACACAAACGGAACAGGCAGATATCACCAGCTTTCAAACTTGTCAGAAAATGACATCATTCTTGAAGTATTTCAAGATGAATAATATCCGGCTTTGGTTCTTTAAAAATGTTCAATGAATATATGGAGTATATGAAAACGGAAGACCTGAAAATTATAATTCAAGAAATTGTAAAACAGGCTACCGACCTTAAAAACAAACATATTGATAATAAAAATACGCCTGTAAATTATGCCTGTATTTTTTCTCAAAATAAGAAAGAATACAGTGAATTAATTGAGGCTGCAAGAAAAATTGGAAGTATCATAGAAGAAACTCCAACTGGCCTGCTTTTTCATATTAGTCCATTAAAAACTGTTTCTGGAATTTTGAAATTGTTAAAAATACGCATCCCAGATACAACACGACCTGAACGCGGCGATGCGGATTTCACTATCTCCAATTTTACTTATTTCAAGAAAAAACATCTGTCCAAAGATGGATTCAAACTAATAAAGAAACGCGAAGATTTTGAGATGCTTGAACTTATGGATTCTATGTTTGATGTAAGGGTTTATTTTTCAAGCCCTCCTTTAGATGAGCAATTAGGCATCAAATGATTTTTTGTCTGCTGCGTTAGATCATGATTATTATTCTCAATGAGGCTTCTATTAAAGCATAACAGCCTTACAAAAATAATGGCAGAAGTTTACAAATTCAGGGACGCCGGAATGAAGCGGCTTTTCCGCGCAGCATACCCTAGCTTGATTGTGCCAGATGTATTCAATCGCAGCGACTTTGACTGGTATAATCTGGAACATCTTGCAGACAGGCTGGAAGAACTTGGATTTGTGGAAAGAATATATGCCACCAAAAAAGAAGCTGAAAAATTAGCAATTGCGCACAGGATGGCAAACGACCATGAATATAGGAGCAGGGTGGATTCTGCCCGCAGGTATCAGCTAAGGAAAAACAGGTTAAGGGAAGCAAGCAAGAAGAGGTCCATGGCTTATTCAGAGCGCCTAAAAAGCCTGTCTGATATTCTTTGCAAAGAAATATCTTATTTACCTGAACAAATATCTTTGGCCGATGCAGAAAAATATGTGATAAAATATCCAGATCTTAGAGCCAAATATGGCAAATATCTCAGGTCAGCTCTAAGCCGTGATTTGGGGGTGCTTGGAATAATGGCAGAACCAAGGAATCGTGGAATCAGCATGGCAATGAAAAGAAAGTATGCTGAAGATCCTGCTTTTGCAAAAGAAATAAATAGGAGGATGGAAAAAGCAAGGAAAGCTGCAAGAAATTCTGTAAGGAAAACAAAATCAAATACTCATAAAAGATCAGCACTTCAACGAAGGCTGGAAAAAGCCAGTTGAAATAATCACTTCACAAATTCGACATTGTCCATCCCCTTGAATGCATTGTCGCCTGTCAGGAATTTCATTCCATTTTCCTTTGAAAAGGCATAGCCTATACAATCAATATATGAAAATCCTTTTTTCCTGTTTTGCAGGCGAAATTTCATTGCTTTGAACAGAATCTCGTCAGAAACATCGTTTTCTGAATCTTTGAATTTTTTAAACCCCTCTTTTGCTTTCTCTTCACCGAACTGTTCCAGTAAAATAAAGAACAACTCTACAAGATTGAATTTTGTCGTTATTATTGTTTCTTCCATAAATTTTGCATACGAGGGGCTGTTCTTTGTAACTTCTATAAGCGCATAAGTGTCAAAGTACATTAGTCCCAACCCTTGCGCGCCTCATTCTTCAGCTTTTGTGTGTCAGCCTTCCATTCAGGAAACATTCCAAAAACATCCCTGACTTTTAGCTGTTTTTTTATCTCAACACTTAGTTCCTGGTTTGGCTTTATATCGTCTTTTCTTACTATTTCTTTAGGCAATATGATGCCTATAGACCCTCCAATCTTTACAGTTCTACAATGTATTTGCGTCATAACATTCACCTAATTGTTATATTTTATTTAATAAAGTATAAAAAGGTTATATCCACGTGATCTCCACATCATCTACGCGCTGTCGTGGGTAGAAATCTGCTTTTTCCGGGGCAATTCTTTCTTTTGACAATGAACCTGTCCATGCTATCATTGTCCCATTGTCTCCACTGTACTGCTGGGGTACGACCTCAAATTTAGCGCCCCTTTCTTTACACATTATTCTCATCATTCTTTGCAGATGGGGGGAAGCTGCTACGCCACCTACCAAAATGAGTTCATTTTTCCCCGTATGTGCCAGCGCTCTTTCAGTCACTTCACATAGCATAGCGAATGTTGTTTCTGAAAATGAGAATGCTATGTCTTCTAATTTATTATTTTTGTCCTTCAGTTTTTTCAGGGCGGCTGTGAGTATTCCTGTGTAAGAAAGATCCATGCCCTTGACAACATACGGAAGCTCTATGAAGTTTTTTCCATTGTCTGCTAATTTATCCATAACAGGCCCGCCAGGAAAGTCTCCTGTTGCTTCTCTGATGAACATGTCTCTTGCATTGCCGATAGCTATGTCCAAAGTTTCACCAAATACACGATATTTTTTGTTGTTGTAACCGATAATTTGTGTATTGCCGCCAGACACGTAAACAATAATAGGATCATTCAGCTTGCAGGCATACTTTCCGATTTCAATATGAGCTACAGGATGATTTACAGGAATTAATT
>JACQNW010000027.1 GCA_016202845.1 Candidatus Aenigmatarchaeota archaeon | reverse complement strand
TTTTATTTCTGGCCTTGTTTCTTTCAGGTCTTTGAATGTGAATTTCTGGACCTCATTGCTGTAAGTAATGCAACAGTCCTTGACTACAGTTATTTTAAAGTCACGGTCATAAGCATCCTGAATCAAACTGCGGACGCACATGTTTGTAAGAATTCCTGCCACTGTTATTTCATCTATGCCTTTCAATTCTTTTTCCAAAGAACTCTGGTAAAACGGGCTGACTTTGTGTTTTGTGACTAGAGAATCGTACTTCTCCTTATGAAGCTTAGAAATTATTTTTATTCCTTCTGAATTCTGAGCAAACGGGCCTTCAGCGCCAGCTACATGCCGGGTAAAAATTATTTTGTAATTTTTACTTCTGCATGCGTCTATAAGCTTGTTTGTCTTTTTTATAAGCTTAGAAAGATTACCCAAATAGTCATCGGCATTCTTGTCGGTCCATTCATTCTGAAAATCAACAATGACCAGTGCTGCTTGGACGCAAGTGTATGGACGCGTTCGCGTCGTTGTTTGCGTCGGTTCACCTTTCATGTAAATCAACCTGTATAAACCATGTCTTCTTTTTCGATGACCCTTGCTTTTCTTCTTTTCATCAATTGGTCGTAGAATTCATTCATCTCTTTTGTCACTGACGGACGAATTTCTCTTAATGCCTTGCTGAAGTCGCCTGCTGTGACTTCTTTTGATTCCATGTTTTCTCTCATCGCAGCGATGGCTGCCTCCCTTACAAGGGCTTCTATATCAGCTCCGCTGTAACCTTCTGTTTTTTTAGCCATGTCTTCGAGTGAAACGCCTTTTAGCGGCACATTTTTTGTATGAACCTTAAACACAGCCAGCCTTGCCTGCTCATCCGGTGTAGGAACCAATATCTGACGGTCGAATCTTCCTGGCCTTAGTAATGCAGGGTCAATGATATCAGGCCTGTTAGTAGCAGAAATTACTACTATGTCATGCAGTTCTTCCAAGCCCGATATTTCAGCAAGGAGCTGCGACACAACACGCTCTGTAACATGGCTGTCTGTATTATTAGAACCACGCCGAGGCACTAAAGCGTCTATTTCATCGAAGAAGATAATTGATGGAGCGACTTGCTTTGCTCTTCTGAATATATCTCTTATATGGCGCTCTGATTCGCCGACATACATGCTTAGCAACTCTGGCCCTTTGACTGAAATGAAATTTGCTCCTGATTCATTTGCTACTGCTTTTGCGATCATAGTTTTGCCACATCCTGGCGGACCGTAAAGCAAAACGCCAGTTGGCGGCCTGATTCCTAAATTCTTAAACGAGTCTGGATGTTTTAGAGGCCATTCAACGCTTTCTTTCAACAAAGCTTTGACATGCTCCAATCCTCCAACATCAGTCCATTTAACTTTAGGTATTTCAATCAAAACCTCTCGCATAGCTGAAGGTTCAACCATTTTCAAAGCATGATCAAAGTCTTCAGGCGTTACAATAAGTTTTTTCAAGACCTCATCCGGTATTGGCTTGTCTTCCTTTAGTTCGCTTATGTCCGGCAACACACGACGCATTGCAGACATGGCTGCTTCCTTGCAAAGAGCCGATATATCTGCACCAACATAACCATAAGTTATTTCTGCTATATGATCTATTTCCACTTTCTTTTCAATAGGCATGCCCCTGGTATGTATCTGCAATATCTCTTTTCTTCCAGCTTTATTTGGCACACCAAGCTCTATTTCCCTGTCAAATCGTCCCGGTCTTCTTAATGCAGGGTCTATTGAATTTGGTATATTTGTCGCACCTATTACTATGACTTTGCCGCGGCCTTTCAGTCCATCAAGCAGCGTCAACATTTGCGAGACTACGCGTTTTTCCACTTCTCCCCTTACTTCTTCTCTTTTTGGAGCAATAGAATCTATTTCATCGATAAAAATAATTGAAGGGGCAGATTTTTCAGCTTGTTCAAAAACCTTTCTTAAATTTTCTTCACTGTTGTGGGCGAATATGCCACCGAACCCTGCCACAAAGTTTTCATTAGGATTTACAGAAACGTCATAGACATTACCATCATAATTTATTTCTTTCATTTCAATTACTTTGTCCCATACTATATCTGAATCTATAATTTTCCAAATGTTCTTGTATTGCTCTTTTTGAGCATCTAATTTTAGCAATTCCTCTTTTATTATTTCTTTTCCGATGGTTTTGGAATTTGACCATGCATGAAGTCTCTGACTGCCTTTAATTAAATTTCTAATTTCTGGATATATTGGTATTTTTTGAGTTTTATTAAATTTCTTTGAACTAAGATAATTTTGTATTCGTTTATTTCTTTTCTCGTCCAAAAATCCTATTTCTGAAAACTTTTGGAATCCTTCTGGACTTTGTATAAGTATTCTGTAAGTTGTACTGCCAGTTCTCTCTTTTCTTGGCACACACTTAGCAACTATTCCGAAATATAATAATGTATACATCAAACTGTTAGCAAGGTCTTTGCTGACTGTTCCTGCTTCAATTGTATGGGCCATTTTGGGCGGATAAATACTGCCATCGCCTGTGTAATAGCCTCGAAGCATTGCTTTTACGAGTGGGAGGGGCATCGACATCAATTTTGAAGATATTGATTTGTTAAAAGCGCCTGTTTTTATTCCAAGTATTTTTTCAAAAACAACTTTCATTGGTTTTGAATTAACGAGCATGTCGTCTTCGTATTCTGTCAATTTTATATTATACCTATTACAAAATCTCCTTACAACTTTTTTTGATTCTTGAAGCTGGTTGGTTATCCTTATTGTATCTTTTGTTGTGTAGGAGCCTTCTGCCAGAAACAATCCGATCACAGCAGCCATATCCTCGTCTATTTCTATAGAATCTGGCAAGCTGCCTGCATTCTGTTTTGCAACTATTCTTGCAGCTTTTTGGTTTATGGGTATTTTACTTTCTTCTGAAAGAAGAATAAAATCTTTAATGCTTACGCAAACACCTTTTTCATAAATATCATAGACATAT
>JACQNW010000001.1 GCA_016202845.1 Candidatus Aenigmatarchaeota archaeon | reverse complement strand
TAACTTGTAGTATAACTTTATTATTGGGAGGTTTAACTATGGAAATGGAAACTGTAGCAAGAGCAAAAAAACTTGGCGGATCAATAGCCATAATACTGCCTAAGGAAATTGTAAAAGAAGAAAACATAAAGGAAAATGACCTAGTTAGCATAAAAGTCGAAAAAAAGAAGAAAAGCTATTTTGGTGCGTTAAAAGGTATAGGTCCATTCGCAAGAGAAGACGAGTTCGATATGCATGGATAAGTATGTTTTGGACGCATCTGCTTGGATAGAGTATTTGGACGGCACAGAAATAGGAAAGGAAGTAGTTAAATTGGCAGAATCAGATGCCGAGCTGCATACAAATATAGTGAGTATAACAGAAATAATTGCTGTAGCAAAAAAGAAAGAAAAGGACATTTCAATTGCGTTTAATTCTGTTACGTCATTGAGCAAAATATTCTTGATAGATGAGGTATTTGCTAAGGAAGCCGGCGAGCTTTATGCAGACCAAAAGAAGAAGACAAAAAATATTTCTTATGGTGATATTTTTGTCCTGCTTACAGCAAAAAGGCTTAATGCGAAAATTGTGACAAAGGACCCGGATTTCAAAGGCATGAAAAATGTAATTTTTATTGGCAAGAATTAAAATAGATGTTTGTCTGTAAGCTGTGCAGCATCCCCGGGCCTGCAGATGATTGTTTTCTTCAAGCCATCAAGTTCTGAGAGATTTTTTAGTATTTTCTTCTCGTCCTTTTCCAGGCACAGTATCTTCACCTGAGGGCCTGCGTCCATTGTAAAGTATGATTCCAATCCCTGCTCTCTCCAGTGCATAACAGCATGCATTATCTCCACAGTAGCAGGCTGCCAATAAATTATTGCCGGCTTTGTGGTCGTCATTGTGGCATGCATTTTCAATGCATTGTGCTCTGCAGTGCTGCCAACTATTGTAAAGTCCTTTTTCATAATGCCATCTCTCATATGCAAAAGGTCCTGGTCAATGCTCTTCAGCCACCCTTCATAATAGGGGCTTGTAGCCACGGTCTGAGCCATTCCTGCCCTGCTGCTCGTTGTTTTCTTTGCTTCTGAGACGATGCATGCAATCATTCTAAAGTCAGGCCAATGTTCCTTAGGCGTTATTTGCCTGGCATAGCTGTCACTGCCATCTTCTTTTTCTCCCTTTAACCATTCTACAAATCCGCCTTCTATGCTTCTTGAAGCAGAGCCAGATCCATGCCTTGCGAGTATAGACAATTGTTTTTTATCAAGATTCATTTCTGCAGCAGTTGTTGTTGCCAATGTAAGAGCAGCCAGCCCGGAAGCAGAACTTGCAAGTCCGGATGCAACAGGAAAATTGGATTCAGAAATAACCTTTGCCTTTTTTGTTATTCCAGCCATTCTTCTTATCCTTTCAATATGCCCCTGGACATCCTTCTCGTCTTTTTTCAGCTCTTCATCATTTATTACTATTGTATCTTCTAAATAATCGCCAAATTCTACAGTGGTTTTAGTCCACAAACCGTCGCATGTCATTGAGATGCTTGAATTGTATGGAAGAATCAAGTCCTTGTTCCTCTTTCCCCAGTATTTTATCAGCGCGATATTAGCATTTGCAATTGCAGTAGCCTTCATTGTAAATTGCTTGAAAGAAATGCTTAAATCCTCTCTAAAAATAGCTTTCAGATGGATAAAACAATTATAATAGCTGGCCTTAATTATTGGAGAACTCAGGCTCCAGAAGCGCTTGTTGGACTTGATGCAGAAGCTGGTACAGAAAGAATTCTTAAAGAAACAGAGTTTGAGGAATCAGAACCTGTTGAATTATTAAGCAAAAAGTTCCAGGTTTGTTTAGGGGAATTTTTTCTTGTATTCAAGAAGGCTTACCGTTTGTCTGTGTATAATGAAATTTTATCCCGAGCGCTTCAATCAGGGTATGAAAGAGCAGGCGCACGACATGGCGCAGGAGTTGATGAATTTTTAAAATATGTCGTAGCTCGTGATCAGCTTATTGGTCTGGAAGCAGGCGGAGAAAAAATAAGCGGCATGGAGTTTGCATACTGGATAAAAGACATGTTTTCACCGCTTTGCCAATCTGGTCAAATAACAAGAGCAGACTACACGGCAATAAGCACAAACGGCTATTTGCACGCTAAGATCAGTTACTTTTTGCCTGATTCGCATAAATGGCATGCCGAAATGATCATGTCACCATTTGATTCTGACAGGACAGAATGGAGAATTTACAGGAAAGATAGACCAGCATTTGTTTTGCCAAAACCTAATCTTTTAAAGGAATTAGAAGCTGTTGCCTAAAGACCAGGTATTCCAAATATCCACAAAAATCCGGCAACCCATGCTGCAATTGCAAGAGCAACGACATACTTTTCCTCTTTTGTAAGCCTTTTTGCAATGGAACTTGTGTCAGCCATAATAATTATTCCGCTAAGCTGTTTATAAAGATTTTGAAAAAGTGCATTTGATGTTGGTAGAAAGAAAATGTATTGATTTAACCAGTCTTTCATTTGATGGTCAAGAAATGCCTGTAGAATACGTCAAAGGCAATATCTTGTGGAAAAACGACGAACCATATTTTCAGCATATTGTAAGAGAAGTTGAAGCGCAACCACAGCCTGGCTTATTTCTAACACCAAAAGTCACGGGAAAATATGTTAGATTAAGATGGGCACTTAACAGGCATGGCATTTTAAAGTCTGATGTGTTTTACGATTCCAAAGGCATGATTTACAGGGATATTGATGCAAAAGGCATTGGGTATCATAGGGGATTTCCGCCGCGCTTTCTTGGAATAAGATTTCCTGAAATGGAAAGTGATATGAAAATGAGGGGATTATTGCATTACGAGGTGGCTGAAAAAGACAGGTTTATAACAGAACAAGAATTGCACAGGGGCGGTTTAAGGACAGCCAGACATGTTGTTCATGTAGAACTCGATGAAGTTGTAGATATGAATGGAAATGTTCTGTCATTGGAGGACGCAGGAGAAAGGCTTGAAATGAATCTGGTGGGAATAAGGCCCGTTCAAGTTAGAAGGGCGATGGGCACTACTTCGCGCGTTCAAAATATTATTTTTTGCAAAGAAAGCAATAATCAAGCTTATGTAAAGGAATCTCTTGATGACGCAATAAGTTTGGTGTCATTGGAGTTAGGACAGAGCCTAAAACCTCATGACTATATTGCCTGGTTTGCAGAAACACATGGTGCACAGATTGCAAAATTGCACCATAAAGTTGGCGGCTGGACAGATTTCATGGGCCAGATACACGGCGGTTTGCACAATGTAACGCTTGACTGTAGATTACTCGATACTTATCATTTTGAAACGCCTCTTGCGGCAAGGCTTCGCGATGAAGAACTTAAAAAGAATGTTGAAAGAGATCCAAAATTGGCATGGCTTTTGGAACCAAGAATGACAAAAGAAGAAGCGCAAGCCAACAATGAAAAGGGCTTTGTTGAAGATAAATGTGTCAACATGCGAATAACAGAATGGCTGGCTGAAGGCGTAGACGAAATTTATCCTATAGGCAGCCTGAAATCTGAAGTACAAGAAAGGTTTGAAAAGGCGTACAAGAATGCTGCATGATGGGTCCGGGCGGATTCGAACCGCCAACCTTCACAGTGTGAGTGTGACGTCATTTTGTTTCGAAGATGATTATCTTCAAAATACCACTAGACCACGGGCCCAATTATTGTTTTTTCTGCAACTATAACGATTCCAACAGGAAATTCTTCATCGCATTTTGATTCAGAAAGTCTTTTTATAGAAAATCCTGCGTCAATTAAACTATTGATGTAAAATTCCAAGGTGTAGTGATAGTTAGGATAAAATTCCATCACTCTATCATCTGGTAAGTAACATACTATTTTGCATTTACAACCGTTATCAAAATATGTCTTATTATTCACTGTATAAATGTTTACAATTTTTGAATCTCTATTAATTACAGACGGGTGTGTTGCACCTATAAAAATTAATCCGCCATTTTTAAGAATTCTATGAGCTTCTTTAATT
>JACQNW010000029.1 GCA_016202845.1 Candidatus Aenigmatarchaeota archaeon | reverse complement strand
GCAACAACTTGGTTTCTTCTTTGACTGCTTTTCTTCTTTTGCCATTTTATCCACCTCCGCAACCGCATCCGCCACCGCACGAAGAGCCGCTTTGAATGTCCTGGGCTACTGTGTTCACATCAGCAGGAACCTGCCCGCTCTCGTCCTGCACTACAATCTGTCCTCTTCCCATGCCCATGAAGCACGAAAAGCCGAATGTGCCTGCCTTGTCAGGCGTGAACGTTATCTTGTTGTCAGAATCTGTCACTAACTTTCTCACTCCAAAAGCTGGTATCTGGATTCCCCTGAAGCATCCGCGCACGCTGGTCATGTCAACTTGCACCTCGACCGGAACGCCTTTCTTCAGCACCATGGGGTTGGGGTAATATGTTGAACCCTGCACAGTCAGTTTTACTATCTGCTTTCCATCTTGCACCGGCGCAGCAGAACCAACAACTACCTGTCCTGTTACTGTTCTTGAGTTGCTTTGGGGTGTGTCTGCTATCACTGCCTGGGCAGCCAGAATGAAAAAAGACACGATAACGACCGCTCCTAAAACACTAAGCAGGTGGCTTTTTCTTATTTTTACAGTCTCTTCTTTTTCAAGCTCCATGTCGTCTTTACCTATTTCCTTTTCTATCTCTGCATTTTCTGTCGCTTCTTCCTTGTTTTCTTCTTCCATAAATCTCACCATTATTAGTTAATACGCTGCAACAAGCGCTGATTTTGGCCCATAGACCATTACAAATGTAGTCAGCATTGCCAGCACAAACAATATTGTCACATATGAAAATACCTCATAACCGTCCTTTTTTGAAACCCTGTCCTGATACTCAAAACTTTCCCTGTAGATCATCACGCTCATGCCTGCAATGATCATTGTAACACTGCCAACAAGTATTGGCATGAAAAAGGCAAGGTTGTCATTGATCATCATTACAGTTGTCATGGCTCCCATCAGGCCGCCCATAAGGCCTGCCATCAATCCCTCCATGATAGACATTATTCCGCATTTTCTTGTGCACCAGGCTCCGGCAAACATGCCAAGGAACATCCCGTAAACAGACCCTACAAACAGGCCGTTAGTGGCGCCTATTATAGCTCCAATCAAAAATCCCATGACCATCCCAATTGTCATTCCAACCATCATGCCAATGGAACAATTGAATGTATGGCTGTAAGATTTTACATGCCATATTCCAATTCCGATTATACTCACAGATATTGCTGTATAGATCATGTACGACCCATATCGCAAGCCTGCATTTGGAATGGATTTGAAATAACCAAAGTACAGCATGAGCATGCCGATTGCAATCAATACAAACGCAAGCAGCCCGACTTTGATCATTTGCTTTTCTATGGAAAGATTGTTTTCATTTTCAGTCATCATCAATCAAAGAAACAATGTGAGAAACGACATATAAACAATTGTATGAAACTAGTTTCATTTCACTTCTTCTTCAGCACGACCAGGTTGCTCATGCCGTGCCTTCTTCTCTCTATAAGCCCGAGCATCTCAAGCTTGTCCAGAATCCTGCTTACCTTCACCTTGTCCATGCCGGATTTTGCAACAAGCTCGCCCTGCAGGATGGCTCCATTGGAGCCAACAACAATGTCAAATATGCTTTTTGTCTCTGGTCTTAATGTTTTTGGAGCTTCTGCTATTTTTTCATCGCTGTTGTTTACATTTTGTATTCGTTTTATTACGGCTTTTTTTGGCTCTTTCTTTTTTACTAAAAGGTATAATCCTATAGCAGCCAAAACTATCGCAAGCCCAATAAAAGAGTAAAATATAATATCAGACGTTGCATGCAGGCACGTGCCGTCCGGCAGATAGCAGCTTCCTGTCTGGTTTGTCTGGACCTGGGCAATCTTGTCATTATAGTCTTTCACCCACAAGCCGAACGCAACAATTATTACAGATAATGAAATCATCAAAACTCCAAACTGTTTGGAATGCTCCATACTTTACGCTCCTTTTACAAGTGCCTGCTGAAAGAACCTGCGCATGAATTGCAGCAAAAATCAAGTTTTTTGCCTTTTATTTTTTTGCTAACAGAGCCCTTTATCATTTCACAGCCGCAGTGCGCGCAAACTTTCACTTTAGCCTTTATTGTGGCCTCTATCAATGAAGAAAATCTTTTTGTCATTTCAGCAAAGAATTTTTCGCCTGATTTTGTCATTTTATAATACTTGATCTTTTTTTTCCCATTGCTGCTGGCTTTCATGGTTATGTAGCCTGACTTCTGCATCTCTTTCAGCACAGGATATATCTGCCCGGTGCTCGGCTTTTTGCCGGTTATTTTTTCCAGCTCTTGGATTAAATGGTACCCATGCATTTCCTGTCTGCTCAACGCAGCCAACAGATAATATTTGGTCATGCTTTGCATAACTATCTTTCACCATATGTCTTTTTATATTTATTGCTTCATTAGATAT
>JACQNW010000031.1 GCA_016202845.1 Candidatus Aenigmatarchaeota archaeon | reverse complement strand
TGAATATTAAGTTGGTCAGCTATAATTGAGGAATTTAATCTAATATATGCAGGTGCAACAACAGGATCTTTCATAGTAGCAGAAGGCCGCCAAGCTGTTTTTATGAATGGCGAACGCATGTATGCTGTTCAGAATGGCTATTTTATTTTTGATGCAAGATTTAGCAATGAATTCGGCATAATGAGGTCAGACGAATGCAGGTTTCCTGTTCTGCCCAAACCTTACCGAGACTGCTAACAACAGCTTTAAGCGGTCTATACCTAGTGACATAAATTTTCAGACATTAATATCAGTCGCTTGGTATGTGGAAATGACATGAATTTGTCGTAATACTTATGTCATTTACTATAGTTAGACGAAAGCAATCTTTTCATGACTGGTTTGCCAGTATCTTCTCCGCAATTGGCTTTGCTTTTTCACGCTTTTTTTGATGGTCTTTGAGGAATTTGACAATTTTGTCTGCGAGCACTGATTTTACTTCGCCTGTAGAAAGGCTGCCATTTCTGTAATTAGCAAATATTTCACCCAGCTTCTTGTCGTCTTCCTCGAACATGAATTTCATGTACTGACAGGCAACATCTATGTCCGGGTTTCCGCCATGCTCGCGGTGCTCCTTCATAGAAGCCCCGCCGCCGGAAAATGCGCCCATTATTTTCTTCCTTGCGGCTTCTGGCTCGTCCGACAGGTAGATGCATGTTTCAGGCTTGCTGCCGCTCATCTTGCCGCCCTGCAGGCCCGGCATGAAAATATGATTTGTAGATGAAGGCTTTACAAAACCAGCGCGTTCTGCCATATCTCTAACCAATCTCATGTACGGATCCTGATCAATACCGATAGGCACAACAACAGGGCAGGGACCCAACTGATCAGGCAGCTGCGGATATAATATGTGTGCAGACTGGACGATGCCATAGAAAATCTGCCCGGGGTTTGTGTCATTGTTGAAGCCAAAAATTGCCTTCATGTTTGACAGGGTCGTTTTTGTCGAAAGCTTGACTGCGAGCTCGTAGACTTTTGCAGTTCTTGTTGAAACAAAAAAATGAGTTCTCCTAGGGTCCAGGCCAAGAGCTATCATGTCAGATATAACTTCTATAACATTCTCTGTTGCCTTTTCCAATGTTTCTGCTTTCTTGAAGACGTAAGTCTCGTCATTGCTTATCGGTATGAAAACCTTGCCGCCATTCTCCTGCATGAACATGGCCTGATCGACAAACATCTTGTTGCCAAAATGAAGAGCGCCGGAAGGATTTATGCCAGTAAGAATTGCAAAGTTCTTCTTGTTAATCATGGCATTGAAAATCTGCCCAAAATCCCTATGCGCCACAACAAGATTCCTGCGGTACATGACTGGGAGCTTCATCTTTGCAGCCTTCATTTTTTCTATCATCGGCTGCATTCTTTCAAGCCCAAATTCCTTTATTACAGCCTCGTAATCAACATCGCCTCTGACTTCTGCTATGCTCATTGTATGTTCCTTCTCGTGCTTTTCGTGGGCAATTGATTTCGGGTTCTTGTGCTGCATAACATTACTTTGTGGAATAGGATTAATATATTCGTTACTCGCTGTTTATCGACTGTAGGTTAAATTTAAAACCTTTTCTATGCAACTAATTGCATGGAATACAGAAGATTTGCGCCTGTCGCTATTGCAGGCATATTTGTATTTGGCGGATGCGGAAAAGATAGCAATACTTCTGTAAACACATCTATTAGTTATGAAATGCCACAAGGACAAATTGCTGATGTTGCTTACAATATGCAAATTACACCGCAGGAAAGATATGCTCAATTAGAAGCTGCAAGAGCTTCCATGGGCGATAAGGCATTCTGGAATGCAGCATGCAGCCAGATGCCTGCTCTGCAGCAAAGGCCCGCATCGCTAAAAGCATTAGGAACAGCATTTGTTATTTCTGTAGCCCAGCAAACTGTCGAACTCAGGCAGCAAGAACTCACAAATGGCAAAGAATACAATCCAAGAGACATGCTTGACAGTGTGGCGCTTAATTCAATGCCAGGCGCTTTAGTTGGCACAGATGGCAACACTTATGTGCCTATAAAGACTGGAGAAGTGGAACTTCGCTTCAAGCAAGTCAGAACTGGCAATTTTTACAGGATCAGAAACGGCAGGTGGGAAAGGGTGCCTTCTGGCGACACTGTGTATACACCAGAAGGACAAATTGCGTGGAATGATCCAAGATATGATACAGTAAGCGGAACAGTTGCTGAAAGACCTCATGACTATGTAAGCCCCGAAACAGCAGAACAGAGCAGGAATGAAACTGCCAGAGCAGAAACAGAAAAAAAACTTGCAGAAGATCCTTTTGCAAGCAGGGCAAAAAATGCAGCTGCACACGCAGAAAGGATAGCACAAGACTTGTTTCGTACAGGAAAGAAATAATTCGGCATTGATGAAATTCTTTACTTGATTTTCTTTCCCCAGATGTACCAATACTCTGCGAGCTTCTTGTTCTCTTTTTTGACGGTTATTTTGACAGGCAGGTCTTTGAATAGCATTCTTATTGTTTCTTCATTTTTTGCGAATTGCGGGGCCGGAAAGCCTATTGATCTGCCGAAAGACAGGAAAGAAAATGTTCCGCCTTTTTTTAAGGAGGTGATTATTTTTCCCACTTCCTTCTTAGGGTCTTTCATGTATTCCAGCACGCCAACAGCCGTGGCAGCGTCAAAATAATTCTCTAATTCAGGAACTTGCGAATATTTGAAAAATGTTACATTGCTTTTATGTTTCAATTTTTGCATGGCAAGTTTCATCTGCTGCTCTGATATGTCAACAGCGATCACATTTTTTGCCTTTTCTGCTAGCTTAGATGTCGTCGTTCCTCCGCCGCATCCATAATCTAGAACAATAGAATTTTGGTTCAGATCTAATTTTGAAATAACGTTTTGCGCATCTCCGCTTTTATACCATATGGAAAGCAACCGGTCAAAAAACCATGATGTTTTGTCAAAAAACTTTTCCGTGAATTTTTCATCAGTGCTCAGCTTTATCATAACATACAAAGGCACACCTATCGTCATGAGCATGAAAACCATGACAATTGTGGCCAGGGCATTTGGAGTTGAAAACCATATGGAAAGCAATATTGCAAAAAATACAACTATTACTAACGGCCCTATTCTTGGAAAAGGTGCGTTGAATATTCTCTGCTGACGGGGCTTTGAAATTCGTAATTTAACAACAGATAGCATTACTGCTCCATACATCAAAAATATCATTGGGATAAGCATTGATAGGAGAGTGTAATAATTCCCAAAAGCTGCAAGCGTTAAAAATATGGTAACAGCTGTCTGGAACATGATAGCATAATGCGGAGTTTTATGTTTTTTATGAATTTGGGAAAATTTATTGCTTATAGAATGGTCCCGCGACATTGCATAAAGAAGACGAGGCGAGGATATTATCCATGATGCTGCAGTGCCGATCAATGGTATGAAAATTATCAGTGCAAATATTTTTGAAAACTCTGAGCCAAATATAACAGAAGACAGGAAAACTAGCGGGGCCTGGCTGCTTGCAAACTGGCTCACGTCAGAAATAGCCAGAGACACAAATACCAGCAGCAAAGATAGTACTACTATACATACTGTTGCGATAATTATTGTCTTGGGCAAGATTCTTGGATTCCTTACCTCTTCTGACAAATAAGTCACAGTTTCCCAGCCAAAAAATGTTTCAGATATCATGTAAACAGCCAAGAAAATGCTGGATATTGGCGCTAAAAAAACAAAATTGGATAAGCTTACAGAAGCAGCTCCAGGTATTATCAGCATGGCTATTGCAGCAATTGTTAAAATACCGAAAACCAGCAATAATTTTGTTGAAACTGAAATTCCAGAATAGCTTATCAGGTTGAAAGCCAGAATAAAAAACAATGCAAGCGAAATGGATACAAGCATGCCCGCTCCAGGAAGTATGTACAAAATTGACCCTGCTATAAGCATTGCAATTGTCAGGTTTGCTATTATCCACGCAGTCCATCCAAAAACAAACCCTGCAAAGCCGCCAAATGCCTGTTTCACATATTCATACACCCCGCCTGATTTTGGAAACATACCCACAAGCTCTGCAAAGTACAACGAAATTCCAACGGCGACAACGGACATCATTGCCCATGAGATCAATGAAGAATGACCTGCTATTGAAGCCCCTGCAGCAGGAAGGAAAAAAATACCCGTTCCAAGAATTGCATTAATCGCCAAAAACATCAACGATTTGTTTCCAATATTTTTCTCTAGATTGCTGCCTTTTTTCATAATACACCAACTACAATCATACTAATCAAAAATAATATGTAAACGCCAAAAAGGATCACGCTTTTTACCGGAGTAAACACCTTGTCATGAATGACCACATAGAACACTGCATATGCAAGCAGCATGAAAAGCACTGCTATTTTTGCACCTGCATCCAAGACGATTGAACTTGACAGCAATGCGGACACACCCAAAATTAAAGTCAAATTTGCTACCAAAGAACCTACTGCGTTTCCAATAGCCAAACTCACGTTTTTCTTTCTGATTGCAGCCACAGAAACTGAAATCTCCGGCAGGGTGGTGCCCAAGGAGATTATTGTTGCGCCTATAAAAGACTGCATTATCCCAAACGATGACGACATGGACAAGGCCGATGAAACTACGACATGGGCTGCTATAATAACAAGAGCAATAAAACCTAGAATCTTCCCGATATTTTTCAGGGCAACAAGCGTCGGTATTCCATTTTTTCTCGCATTACCATTTGCCCTGAACCCCTCTTTGAACAGCCTGTTCATGAAAAGATAAAACATGCACAGCAAAAACAAACCGAAAACCTTTCCGACAAATCCAAATACCAGTATAAACAACGCTATGATCCCTGTCAACAAAAATATTTCCAGTATGCCTTCAAGCTCTTTAGCCGGTATTTTAAAAGTAGTTATAATACCCAAAATACCAAAAAGCACAGCTATATTTGCTACATTGGCTCCTATCAAGTTTGAAAAGCCTATTATAGAGTTGCCATTTATTGCGGAAAGTATGTTAACAGCAAGCTCAGGAAGCGATGTTGCGAAAGCCAAAACAACAAGGCCAACAAACATTTCACTTAAGCCAAGCAATTTTGATGTGACAATTGAGCTGTTTATAGCCCCTTCACTTGCCTTTACAAGAACGACAAGACCTATAATCAGGCCCGCAGCCTCAAACAACATATACTATATTTAACTTGGTATAAAATAGGCTTTCCCTGACATCCTTTTAAGATTTACTTCTATATTTTTGGCTGTGGAAAGCAGAAATTCGCCACTGGTAGTAACGCTAGAGCAAAAAAGCAAGAAAAAAATGGGATTTGTAATAGCGATTATAATGTTTGCTGCTGTGGCAGCTTCTTTTACAGGAATGTCCCTTCATGATCCTCCAACAAGGGCTTTGTTTTTTGGTTTGTCTGTGCTTTGTGCAGCATTCATGCTGTCATGGGCTGCTGAGCTGGCCCAGCTAGACATACCAAAAGGCCTGGCTATTGCAATACTTGCCTTAATAGCAGTAATGCCTGAATATGCGGTGGATGCTTATTTTGCATGGACTGCAGGCACAAATCCTTCATACATAGCTTATGCAACTGCAAACATGACAGGCGCAAACAGGCTGCTGATCGGAGCGGGATGGGCTTTGCTTGTATTCATATTCTGGCTTAAGACCAGAAAACATTCTTTAGAATTTGACCATTCCAACAGAGTGGCCATAGGGTTTTTACTCACTGCTTCGTTGTATTCACTGATAATTCCAATAAAAGGCACTCTAAGCTTGATGGATACTTTGATACTTATCCTTCTTTTTGTAATGTACATGGCCCGCGTGTCTAAGACGCATATGGAAGAACCGCACCTTGTTGGGCCGCCAAAGCTGGTTGCCAGCTTTACACAAAATAAAAGAAGAACTGTGACTATTTTATTCTTCCTGCTTGCAGCAGCTGTAATTTTTATTTCAACAGAGCCGTTTGCAGAATCCCTTCTGGAAACAGGAGCGCATGCAGGCATTGATGAATTTCTGCTCGTGCAGTGGCTTGCACCGTTAGCTTCAGAAGCGCCTGAGTTTATAATTGCATTCATATTTGCCTTCAGACTTTTGCCAAAAATGGGGTTCGAAGCACTGCTCAGCTCGAAAATCAACCAGTGGACTCTCTTGATAGGAGCATTGCCTTTAATCTATGCATTATCTGTTTTAAGCTCTGGCGCAATTTCAGGCGCAGAGTTCACGGGCACTACAATGATTCTTGATCACAGGCAGGTCCAGGAACTGCTGCTTACAGCAGCGCAGTCACTGTTTGCCGTTTCAATACTGCTTAATTTAAGAATAACATTCAAAGGGGCTATAGTGCTTTTTGCACTTTTTGTGATACAATTTGCACATCCAGAACTGCACTATCCGCTATCATTCGTATATTTGATACTAGCACTATTCTTCTTCATCAGGGACAGGAAGCACCTGAAGCCTGCATTCAGAAGCATGGTGAAATAAGCCTTTTTTGTGCAATACAGCGCAAAGATGAAATCCCAGGTTCTAGCGACTTTAGAAACTGCTTTTTATTGCTTCAAATAAACATAGGAGAACATACAGAAGGCTACTTTAAAGATGCAGGCGAAGGCGTATCTGAAAGAATCGATGAAAAAACAGGCAAGGTGACTGGCATAGCAATTCTGGGCTTCAAAAAAAGAGCAGAAAAAGACATGAAGATCGACCTGCCTGTTAATATTGAAATAAGCAGTAAAACATAGGACAATTATTTGTCAGCGTCTTTTATCCTTTTTATCATGAAGTTTTCAAATTTCAAGACTTTTTTCTTGTCGAATTTTTTGGTTTCTTTTCCTGTGTAGACGCTTAAAGCAGCTTTTACAATTGTTTTGTGCTTATCTGGCAGGAAACCTATTGCCCATTTTGCGCCCTCTAATTTTGAAGATAACTTGCTTTCTTTGAGAAAGTAAAGTATCCTGCACAAGTTCAAAATTTCATAAACAGGATTGTCTGCAGGATTTTCTACTATTCCTTCAAAATCGCTCATCACGGATTTTTTGTAGAATTTTGCTGCAGACTTGTCAAAAACAAGCTCGGCAGGCTTTCCATAAAGCGTGACACCTTTGTTAAGTATGACTGTTATATGAGCTGCAAGGTCAGTGTCCTTTAATTTTGCGTTATAATCAACTTCGTTGTTCTTGTATTTTTGCTGCCATGTCTGTGAAAAATGCAACTCAAAAGGAGTCGGATATATAAATTTTTTAGCATATTTTTCCAAAAGTATGCTAAATTCAATTCCTTTCTTAGACAAATGTTTTGATTTTATTATTTTAAGTGAAAAATCAATTACCTTCTGTTTTTCAT
>JACQNW010000025.1 GCA_016202845.1 Candidatus Aenigmatarchaeota archaeon | reverse complement strand
GTATGCTAAGATTTTAAGGCGTGAGATCTAATTTCTCAAGCTTTTCCGTTCTGCTCAAAGCCTTGAACCGTACTTCGGCTTTCATAGCCTCTGATTTTGTTTCAAAAGAGAAAGATGCCAGCAGTTTTACAGGCAGCCTGCTGCGCGTGTATTTTGAGGCTTTGCCTGAATTGTGTTTTTGCACACGCTTCTCAAGGTTGTCGGTATAGCCTGTGTACAAAGTTTTGTCTGAGCACTCGAGAACGTACATGTAAAACATAAAATAAATTGATTTTTGAGAATTTATGCTGCTACTGCAAGAGGCTTTGCATAAACATTCCTTGGCTTGCTTCCGCCCTCCAGAATACTCCACTGATCGGCAAGATATGTTGCGCATATATCTGCAAATGGAGGAGCAGGCATGTCGTTTGGTGTTTTTACGCAGATATTATGCGGCATTTTCATGTGCCTTACTAATTCCTCAACAAAAATATCCTTTAGATTGAACCAGTCCAAAGCCTCATACCTCATAGTGTAATTTCCATTAAGCCCATAATTCACAAATCTTGTTGTATCCAGCCTTCCCTCTTTCTCAAGCTCTTCCGCACATGACCTTCCTGCTGTTCTTGCATAACCTTTCAATGTAAGAAGCGCATCGGCATTTCCAGACTTCGCATCTTCATGCAATCTTAAGAATTCTGCATTAACCTCTTCATCTTTTTCTGTCGGCACGCGGTTTCCATTGTGTTCTGGGCGGTACAGGTAGTAATCATGAGATTCTATTCGTGCACCTGGTTGGCTATGTAGCTTATAATATTTATGCAATAAATTGCCTAGCAATTCGGAGACTTTCTTGTTGCGGGTTTTCTTGCCCTTTGGAAAATATTCTGGAAATGCATCAAGAATCATAGTCCTGTAAATCGCTTCTGGGTGCTTGAAAGGCGTACCATAAATAACTTCTACTGGGATAATAGCTTCCCGTCCTTTATAATCGCCGCCTTGCATCACGGCTCTTTGGGGCGGTTGCCTGCATATTTCATCGAGAACTGTTTTTAGTGCGTTGCGTGCTTCTTTTGGCTGCGATGGATTAACTTCAATTTTTTGTGACGATTCTATAAAAATATCATCCGCACCATTGCTGTTCAGGGTCGTAACCGAGATGTTTGTTCTTCCTTCTTTATCATCGTACAAGGCCGTTGCAATACCATGGAGTTGCATTAGAACTCGATTTATAAAAATTATTTAAGTCTTTCTTTCCGCCAGCGGTTTCTTTCTTTTAGAAAGAAAGGGCTGATGGGCTCAGCAGGATTTGAACCTGCGTTTCAAGGTTTTTAGCTGCAAAACCCTTTAAGAGAGCTTTTGTCCCAAACCTCGGGTCTTAGTCGAAGACGCCTAAGGGCGTCGTTCACTAACCAAGCTAGACTATGAGCCCGCAATTCTAAAACAATTGTAGTTTATGTTTAAAAAGCGCCCTATCTTGCAAAATACGTCTGTTTAAATAAATAGGATGTCCTATACAAAAGAATGTATTCAATTGAAACAAAAGACCTGACAAAGAAATTTGGAGACTTTACTGCTGTCAATAGTGTAAGCGTAAAAATAAAAGAAGGCGAGCTTTTTGGCTTGCTCGGTCCAAACGGGGCTGGCAAAACAACATTGCTTAACATGCTTTCGACTATTTTGACTCCAACAGAAGGATCATCGCAAATAAATGGCAGATCTATACAAGATCAGGACGCAGTCAGGAGATCTATTGGCATGGTCTTCCAGGACAATAGTCTTGATGATGAGCTTACTGGCAGGGAAAATCTTGATTTTCACGGACGATTATACCATATGTCCAGGGAGTTGAGGATGTCAAGGATTGAGGAAGTTCTTGAACTGGTAGACCTTAAGGAAAAAGCTGATTCGCTTGTAAGGACATATTCCGGAGGCATGCGAAGAAGGATAGAAATTGCACGAGGCCTGATGCACCATCCCAAAGTCCTGTTTTTGGATGAGCCAACTCTTGGCCTTGATCCTCAAACAAGAAGAAATATCTGGGATTACATAAGAAAATTGAATGAAAAGGAGAAGCTGACCATAATTCTGACAACACATTATATGGAAGAGGCCGACAATCTTTGCGACCGCATAGCAATTATTGACAAAGGCCAGATAATAGCTCTTGACACGCCCAAGAACCTGAAAAATGTCATAGGCGGAGATTTGTTGATAGTTGAAACATCTAATGCAGAGGAGCTCAAAAAACATATCAAATTCAAATCCCAGATAATAGACAAGTCCATGAGGATTTCTGTAAAGAATGCTGAAAAGACAGTTTTGGACATACTTGAGATAGCGCGAAAGCGCAAAATCAAAATAGAGAGCGTTAACATCAAAAAACCTACACTGGAAGATGTCTTTGTCCATTATACAGGACATGAAATAAGGCAGGAATCTGCTTCGGCAGCGGATGTTGCAAAGAGAAGAATGAAGTACATGATGAGGCGATAATATGATAGAAAATATCTATACAATCTGGCTCAGGGAAATGATAAAATTTACAAGGGCCAGATCAAGAATAATCAGCAGCCTTGCTCTTCCATTCTTCTGGCTTGCTATTGTAGGAATAGGTTTTGGGTCTTCTTTCAAGCTCCCAAACATGGACTATTTGCAGTTTTTTGCGCCAGGGATAGTTGGAATGGTTGTCTTGTTCACTTCGATTTTCTCAAGCATTTCAGTTCTTATAGAACGGCAGTTTGGATTCCTCAAGGAGATACTTGTAGCTCCTGTTTCTAGGAGCAGCATTGTAGTTGGAAAGGCGCTTGGATCTGCAACCATTACATCAATAACAGCATTCATTATGATACTGATAGCATTTGCAATGGGAATACTTGGCATAAGCGCAGGCATTTTTCCTGCTCTTGCTGCAATTATCCTTGGATCACTCTGTTTCAGCTCTATTGGCCTCATTCTTGCAGCCAAGATGAGAAGCATGGAAGGATTTCACATGGTCATGACTTTCCTGGTCATGCCAATATTTTTCCTGTCAGGGGCATTGTTTCCATTGCAAAACTCACCTCAATGGATGCAGATAATTTCATACTTCAACCCGCTTTTCTACGTGGTGGACGCATTAAGGCTCTCTTTGGCAGGCACAAGCATATTCCCATTGTGGATTGATCTGGGAATTCTAGTGATTGCAGCCTTTATGATTTTATTGGGTGCAGCAAAGGCTTTCAGAACTATTGTTTAAGCTAACTTATCTAATTTATTTACAAAGCTTTTTGTATATTTTACAGAAAGGAGCTTTTTTGCTTCCACTAAAGGAAACCAGTTCCATTCAGAATGTTCCCAGCTCAGCTTTGGAGATTTTTTTGTCAGCAGCTTGCATTTGTAAACTATAATCATAAGGAAAAGATTTTTTTCACTATTGTCACGAAAGTTTGATACTGTAGCATCAAATATTTTTTCTATTTCAATCTTATTATGTATTTCTTCTTCAACTTCCCTTATCATAGCCTTTTCTACGTTTTCACCTATTTTTATCTTTCCTCCAGGAAAGTCCCAAAACACCATGTCCTGCTTGAAAACTTTTGGTTTTTTAGCACCGGATTTAATAAGAAGTATTTCATTATTCTTATTTTTAATCAGTGCTTTGACTCCTACGTGGAATTTTGCATTTTTGGTCATGATTTCATCCGTCCATTTTATCTACAAAGCTTTTAGGGTATTTTGTCAGGAGAACTTTTTTTGCTTCCTTTGGTGAAAACCATTTGTATTCGCTATGCTCACTACTAAGCTTTATCGGTTTTTTTGTATCGATTTTACACCTATAGACTATAAGTGTTAAGGGAGTTTGTTCTGTGGGAGAGTCTTTTATCATGAAATTTGAAATAACTGCGTGAAAAATTCCGCCAATTTGGATATCTGGTGCTCCTATTTCTTCTCTGGCTTCTTTTTTCAGAGTGTCTTCCAAGCTCTCACCTGCTTGAATTCTTCCTCCAGGAAAGTCCCAAAATTCGATGGCTAATGGACGCCCTTGTGCGTCGGTCTTCTTTTTTTCAAATTTTGTCTCGCTTGGTGCTGCTTTTAACAGAAGCATTTTATTTTTATCGTTCAAAATAAGAGCCTTTACTCCTATGTAGAATTTTATATTTTTGCCCATTGAAAATTCTTACTTTAGAAATTTATAAAGCTGGATGATGTCAATGCCTCTCCTGTAATGTTCTTTGAAAAGGCCTTCTTGTTCAAAGCCGAAAGTCTTGAAGAATTTTATTGCCTTGTCGTTCCATGCTATTGTTCTTGCTACTATCTTTCGCATGTGTTTTTCTTTTAATATATTTAATGCAGCTTGCAAGAGTTGTGTTGCTATTCCCTGGTTCCTGAAACGTTCTTCAACACATATGTTTCTTATTTCTGCCAGATCTATATCAACAACAGATGCCCTTAAACAACCTACTACAATATTATCGACTTCGGCAACAAAATAGAAATTATTCCTTTTCATCTTTTCTTTAACATAGTTTTCATTGAAAGTTACATAGCCCATATAGTCTTCTTCATAGTGCTTTTTGATTATGTCGGCTATTGTCGGTGCGTCCTGCTCATTAGCTAGTCTTATTTTTGCCATAATGTAAAAGATGATAAAAAAGGATTAAAAGAGCCCTTCTTTTGTATGCTGCAGAACTTATCACACAAATAAAGCCCTCGGGGAAAGAAAATACTAGAAAACAAACAGATGTCCAAAGGCGTTATTTCTCATTAGCCTAGTATTTTTTTGACCTCTGTGAAAACCTGGTCTGGCTTTTCTTTCTGCTGGATTTCTTTCAATACGCCTTTTTTCCTGTAGAAGTCAATTATTGGCCTTGTTTCTTTGTGAAATATGTCCAATCTTTTCTTTATGGCTTCAGGTTTGTCGTCGTCCCTTTGATACAGCGCAGATCCACATTTGTCGCATTTTCCTTTGTTTTTTTCCGGCTTTGCGTCTGTATTGTATATCTCTCCGCAATTTTTGCACTGCCATCTTGTTGACAATCGTCTTACTACTTCATCGTCTTTTACATTGAGAAATATCACTGTGCCTATCTCTGCTATTTCATCCAAGGTTTTTGCCTGATTCAGATTTCGAGGATAGCCGTCAAGAATAAACCCATTTTTTGATGCGTCCAGCTTTTTTTTAAGCAGCTTCAAGACATCTTCGTCTGGCACAAGGCTTCCTTTGTTTATTATCTGCTCCAGTTTTCCACCAAATACGCTGCCAGATGCTATTTCTTCTCGTATAAGATCGCCTGTTGATATGTGCGGAATTTTATAATTCTCAGAAATCAGCTTTGCCTGCGTGCCTTTTCCTGATCCTGCGGGGCCAATAATTATTAATTTCATTTTAATTTCTCCATAAGCTTATCAATCTTACTGTAAAGCTCTTCAATGCTTCCATTGTTTTTAATTTTTTTATCTGTTCTGTCCATCCAATAACGATAGCCGAGATCTTTTTCCCGTTTTTCCTGCTTCATGAATTCTTCGATTGTTGCAGGATCTCCTTTCCTTAGCCTTATTATGAGACGCTTTGCTCTTGTTTTTTCGTCAGCGTCAAATGCAAGCATAATCATGCTGTTTCCAAAGACCTTCAGCACAGGTTTTGCATCAAAGTCAGTCCTTATTTCCTTCAGCAAAACTTTTTTGCCTTTTTTTACAAGGTTTTTTGCCTTTTCTATGACTATTTTTGCAAAAACGTCTTTGCCAATTTCTTCCCTACGCCTTGTTGCGATCATTTGCATGTTTTCTCTATTAGGTTCCATGCCTTCCTTTTCTGTTTCTTCTTTTACAATGTCTCGGTAGGAAATAACCTCGAAGTCATATTTCTTTGCTATGTATTCTGAACCAAGATCCTTTCCTGCACCAATAGGTCCCACAATTCCTATGACTTTGATTCTTTGCTTGTTCATTCTTTAAAGTTTGATGTGGTAGAAATTTATAGTTAACCTGCCCTGTTGCATAATTAATCTGGCTTTCTCACGATTACATAAACGCGCTTTCCGATGTGCTCTTTCGGGCAATCTATTTTTGCTC
>JACQNW010000028.1 GCA_016202845.1 Candidatus Aenigmatarchaeota archaeon | reverse complement strand
TTATAGCTGACCAACTTAATATTCAGGTATTACACAAATTGGTCACATATAGTAAACCAAGTTATAATATCCGGATTTTTTACTTGGTTAACTATAACCCTATAATTTGTCAAAGTCCACAATTCATAATTGAACAAACAAGCCGGTGATCATTATGGCATCCGAAGAAAAAGCAAACGCTGAACGAAAAGATAAAAAACACTCAGCAAAAAGAGACGTGATAGAAATACTTGCCGCGTTTGCAGTGGCATGGCTGTTTTACCAGGGCCTTGCTTTTGCCGTGGGCACAAATCTGCCTATAGTTTCTGTCGTCTCTGACAGCATGTATCACATTGGAGGTAGTGACGCCTCTGGCATCGGTTCTTCCTTTGATCACTGGTGGAGCGGTCATGGAAATTTTTACGAGCAGCTTCATATAACAAAGCAGGAATTCAAGAAGTTCACCCTTCCAAACGGCATGTCAAAAGGCGACCTGCTTCTGGTCACAAAGCCTGAAAATCTAAAAGTTGGTGATATAATTCTTTATTCAAGGGACGTGACAATTGTCCACAGGATAATCAGCATTACAAACAACGGATATGTCACAAAAGGCGACAATAATCTGGTTTCAGACCCTGAAATAAGCAGAAGCCAGGTCGTCGGCAAGGTGATTGCAGATGTGCCTGCGCTTGGATACCCGCGGCTGCTGTTGTTTGCGGTAGGAATATAAGATGTCATTTCATTTTTTTTCTATTGATTGCAGCAGGAGTTTGGCAGGAAAAATTCTTCCGCTTTGAAGCTCATCAATCATGTATATTTCTCCTTTGCGGCCAACATATACTCCGCCTGCAAAACCTTGTTCCTCGCTTCTGATTGCTGTTCTTACAGCAGTTTCACATCTTTCTATATGTGTCGGGTCATATACGCGTTCAACAAATAATAGAAATCTGTTCAATACTTGCCTGCTTCTTAATCCTGATACATAAAATTGTGATTGTGGTGCATCAACTTTCGGGTATTCTGTTATAATGTCCCATCCTTTGGCAGTGCTCTTTCTTTTGGCATAATAAAGCGTATATTCTATGCCTGCAGCCAGCGGCCGTGCATCAAGACATAAAGGTACCAAGCAAAGCCTGTCATGCGACAGCAAGTATTCGCGCAGGGCAAACATCAAATCTCCTGTTTCTTTGGTGCCATTATGATATGCTAGCGTATCAAGCTCTATCTCTTTTGCAAGTGCATGCCACGAATCATCGACTTTCATCCATAAGCTATTTTAGAAAAGCTTAAAAGTAGTTTAAAACGCGTTCTGAAGTTGTCTTCCCAGATAGTCTAGCGGGGTTTCAAAAATGTCCTTGTCTTTAACGTTAGCTTCGCGCTCCTTTTTCCTTCTTCTTAATATTTCATACCCAACTTCCAGCGGCACATTTTCATCAGTTTCTCCAATGAAAGGACACCTTAAAAGTTTGATCAATTCTTCTCTGACTGAAGTTTGCCCTGCAGCCCAGCACATTTTTGCCCATGCTAATTTTAACGGCATTCCATATGATGATATAGCGCCAGCGTTTAGTGCATCTGCGCCCACGCCATAACCTCCTTGTCTGCCTTGCACACCACTGCCTTCTTCAGGCAAGACCATAATTGTGCCTCCTGCTTCAGTAAATTCTCTGATTGCATCTGTAACTTTAGTTGGAATATTTCCTTTTGGATATCCTGCTATAACTGCATGCATTGTAGGCTCTTTTCTTGTAAGCCATTCTCTTACTTCTTCAGGTCTATAGCTTAATCTCATATGAGCTTGTTCCGCATATTTGTAATCAGAATAAATTTCAGGACCATCTCTAAATAAGCTTTCTCTCAAATTTAATTGCTTTTCCAAAAGTTCTTGAGCTTTTTCATCGCCTTCAGTAAAATCAAGAGTTCCATTTTTGTTTGTGGCAAAGAGAAGATCATTTGGAACAAATTCATAATCATTACCTTTTGGCTGTTTCATTAAACGATAACCCATTAGTTTTTGATCAAATATCCACATTGGAAAAGGGAGATCATAATCAAGGGCTACCAAAAGTCCTCTATAGTTTGCTAATGCATCAGTTCTTGGATCTTTAATAATTGACATGGCTCCTGTACCAACAAAAGGTATTTGCATTCCATGCAGCATAAATGACAAAATTTTTAGTGTCTGATCTTCTGTATCTGTTCCTTGCAGCGCGCCAACTGCACGTCTTTCTGACTGTCTGGGATTTGTTGTATATGCAAAAGCAATTTCAGAAAGCTTTTTACAGTACTCAAGTTCCATATTGCTGCTATCTATGCCTGGCCTTTGGCTACCAGGTTCCAATTCAACCTCTCTAAATTCTATATCAGAGCCATGCAATATTTTTCTCATTTTTGCTAAATTTCCTCCTTTGTATCTTTTTTCCACTGCTTCTCCTACACGTTCATGAACTTCTCTGGCACTGTAATATGGATCATTTACAATTTCAGCAGCAGCCTTTTTTGGATCAGTGCATCGTGCAAGCAATCCGTTTTGATATACTCTTCTTTCTGCATCATTCATCCAGCGCCAGCCTGTAATAGGTTCTTTATAAATAACTCTTCCATGGAAATCAAGAACACGCCCCCATTCTTCCATTGATATAGTGCCGCCTAAACCTAAAATTACCTTTTTTCTTCCTTCATGTCTTGGCACGTAAATACTATTGCTCATATAACACCCTTCTGTAAATCAAAAACCATCCAGATTTTCATTTACGTTAACCCTTTAATACGCATTTATTTGCTTTCATTTTGCGGTTCAAAAATTCAAGCGGCTAAGATGCCATTGGATCAACATCCTTCAAGACTATTGATGTCAGTGTTTTCTCGACTCCGCCTATGTGGCGCAGCTTGTTTATGACAAAATCGTTCAGTTCATCCACGTCTTTTGTGGCCACTTTGAGGATTATGTCAGACGCCCCTGATATTATTGAACACTCTTCCACTTCTGGCAATGTCAAAAATTTTTTTGCCAGGCTTTCCTGCGTCAAATTTATTGCATCAAGGTCTTTGTAAGAAACTGTAAGCAAAATGTATGCGGAAATGCTTTTCCCTATCTTCTTTTTGTCTACAACGGCTTTGTAAGCTTTTATTATGCCCTCCTTTTCAAGTTTTTTGATTCTGTTATGAACAGTCGTGATTGGAATGCCTGTTTTTTCTGAAATTTCTCTTGTTGAAAGCTTGGCATCGTGCTTTAAAATATCGAGTACTGTCATGTCCTTTTTTGTCAACATAATGGTATCGCCATTCCAAATTAAACTTGTATAATGAATATTTTTCTAATAAACTATTTAAAACCATATATATTGTGAAAAATTATTTACATTTCGGATTACGTTCAAAAAAAATGAAATATTTTTCCACTTTTCCTTTTATTTAGCTGTTTTTTGTATAATTTTTCCATAAAAATGCAAGTGTCTATATACTTCTTTGCAAACAAATAAATTGTATAAATTAGAGAGCAGGTCAAACTGCTACAAAGAGGTGTGTAAGGATGGTTCCTAAATGTTGTGGAAAAATGATGAGAGTGACTCTTGAGACAAGCAGGTTCTATGAATTGTACTGCGAAACATGCAAAGATACAGTATATATGAAAAAAGAAGAGATCGATACAACGCCTGTGTTGCTTGATGATTGAGTGTGAATATAATGCAACAAATAACTGCGGGGTGTGCTAACATGGACGATGGGTCATTCAGGACATTGAAAACAGCTCTGGATGCACTGCAGCATTCAAATGGTTCTCTTGGTTCAGCCCTGGCAGAGATTTTGTCGAAATATGGCGATGATATGACAATAGACCAAAAATTTCAGATTGCAAGCTCAATAAGAAAAAATGAAATTGCCAAAAAAATAGATGAAGAGATAATTGTCTGGGACAATGATTGGTTTTAGTTTTAAGTTTCAAGGTCACAGGCCAATAAAATTTCAATAACGAATGTTATGATGAAATTAACTGCTGGGTTGTTACAAGAAATTTAATCAGCCATGCTTTTCCAAAATTTTGTATGTTATGGAGACTGTATTTTTGGTATAGTATGGCTATTAAAACTAAGATAACCTTAGAATAGGGAAAGAACAAACCGGCGACAACACATTGTAGGTGGAAAATAATGCCAAAAAAAATTAAGAAAATAAAAAAATCAAAAAAGCAAAGCACTTCAAAAATACGGGTTGGAAAAAAAACAAATGGGCCAGGTAGTACATCCGCGCATATTGTCGGAGACGCAGCAATGCAGTTTTGTGACAAATGCGGGTCAATTATGATACCGCAAAAAACGAGCATGAAATGCAGGCGCTGCGGGGCTGTCAGGCGTGGAAGTGTTAAGTTGAAAATTAGCGAAGACAGGCACAAGGTAAAGGGCATAACAGTTTTGGAAAAGGACGAGACGCCTTTGCCGCAGACAATAATGCAGTGCCCTGAATGCAATCACAATCACGCTTATTGGTGGATGCAGCAGACAAGATCAGCAGACGAGCCGCCCACGCAATTCTTCCGCTGCGTCAAGTGCCAGCACGTGTGGCGGGAGTACAAGTGAGGGGAAAAAGCCAAGCCATAAAGCACAGAAAGCTAATTCTGCAAGTTGTCTACGAACCCTAAGGAACTAAGGCAAATCTTAGGCAAAAACTATAGCAGAAACCTAAGGAGAACAATTAGACCTTAGTATCTCTCATCATAAAGACGTTCGTGAGATGCATGGAATTTCCAATACAGCTGAAATCACAGCCAGATCGGATGCCTATTATGAAAGAAAAACCGATGAAGGAAATTTAAGTTACCAGCCTTCGCCTAATTTTCTCGACATCTCTAACAAACTTTCTGCCAAAGCAAAGTTTGCCTGTTCTGCTGCATCCTTTGGATGCCAATCATATCCGAGTTTAATAGCTTCTTCTCGTAATCTCTTGTCAATATCAAACTCTACTAGCTGTGGATTTGCTATCGGATCAAAACCATACCTGTCTTCACCTTCAGGTTGTCTATCGGGATCGTATCGGCCAAGCATGCAGATACTTGCTTTTCCAATTCTTTGTACAACATATTTCACTCCGTTATGTTCGATAACAATTTGTGGCGCAGAATTTGGCTCTCTGAAATATGTACATGGGCCCTGCGGAAATAGAGTATCGAAGTACCACCTAACCGGTGAAGCATGCTGTGCCGCACTTCTACCACCAAATATCTCAGTTAATTTTTCTATCATAGATGACCACGTGTTACAGATGTATTATTCTATAATTATTCCGAGCGGGAATACTGCGGGTTTGACCTTACAGTTTTCATGGAAAACCCGCAGATGAGAGCGAGGCTTTTTTCTGAATGCACATCCATATAATAAATGCGGATAGCGATGCCGCTGATGAACCAGACGGCA
>JACQNW010000024.1 GCA_016202845.1 Candidatus Aenigmatarchaeota archaeon | reverse complement strand
TTTTTTTCTTAACATATATTTTATATGAGAACCGGCTACGCGCATCTGCCTTTGCACGGCGGCCATTGCCCGCCATGGCTTTTCCGGCGCATGAAACCGCTGGCGAAAGCTGTAGGAGATGCAATAATTCTGGAATACGGAGAAGAGGAATTTTTAAAGAGGTTGAGCGATCCTTTTTTCTTTCAAAGTTTTGGCTGCGTTCTGGGCTACGACTGGCATAGCAGTGGAGTCACAACAACAGTCTGTGGAGCAATAAAGGAAGCTGAAATAGAAGGAATTGCCGCTTGCGGCGGCAAGGGAAAAACAAGCAGAAAAACACCAGAAGAAATTTTGAAGAAAGCGCAGGAGTTTTCTTTTTCAGATGACAAGATAAAAAATCTTGTTCATGCATCAAAGATGTCTGCAAAGATCGACAATACAGCTGTGCAGGATGGTTATCAGCTTTACCATCACATGTTTATTTTTACTGAAAAAAATGAGTGGACAGTAATACAGCAAGGAATGAATGAGAGTAATAAATATGCAAGAAGGTATCACTGGCTTACAACAGACTCTTTTTTGAACGAAAAGCAAACTATTGCCTGCGATAAAAAAGAAAAGGAAGTTCTTGATTTGTCAGCGAAGCAAAGCGAAGAGACTCGGCAGATTAGTGTTGATCTGGTTAAGGATAATATTTCAAAAAGACTTCAGAACGCTAGCTCTATTCCAAATCTGGAGATGCCTGCCCATCATGAAATAAGACAGCTGAAAAAACAAACTGTAGACACTTTGAAAAAAGCTTATGAATTGCAGCCTCAGAATTATGAAGAGCTGCTTGCGATAAGGGGAATGGGGCCAAAAGCAGTCCGCGCTCTGGCTCTTATCTCGCAGCTTGTTTATGGCGCAGCGCCTTCATGGAATGATCCTGTTAAGTTTAGCTTTAGCCATGGAGGCAAAGATTCCATACCTTTTCCAGTTGACAAGCCTACGTATGAAAATTCCATACAAATGCTTAGAACAGCTGTGGATAATGCAAAACTCGGTGACCAGCAGAAGCTGAAGGCAATAAAAAGTCTCAACAAGTTTATATCTTAAAAAGATTGTCGTGCTCTTGTTTTCATGAAATATCTGGAATTTGTTCCGCATAAAAATTTGGAAACGGCGCTTGGCAGGCATGTTTCTGTTTACAGGGAAAAACTTGTAGAATGCAGGCGTTTGCCAGAGCCTGTTTATGGAATTCTTGAAAGAAGCGA
The DNA here is from genome assembly GCA_016202845.1 of Candidatus Aenigmatarchaeota archaeon. Classification (GTDB taxonomy): domain Archaea; phylum Aenigmatarchaeota; class Aenigmatarchaeia; order GW2011-AR5; family GW2011-AR5; genus JACQNW01. Next base: position 4,678 of record JACQNW010000024.1, on the reverse strand, counting down.
TGATGTTTACATTCTGCGAAAACCCGACAGAACTTTTGTAAAGCTTGAAGAGGGCGAAGGCGTGTTTGTTATCTGAACATTTCGGAAACCTCTAATCCTAACTCTCTTCTTGCTATTGCTTCGGCAAGTATAGGTGCAAGCGATTCAACTTCAAGCCAGTCAGCATTTTGTGCCAAATACATTTGTGGCCTTCTTACCGCATCAGTAACAACAACGCTTATACCACTTTTTCTTAATCTTTCCTCGGCACTTATTTTTCCATTGTGATCGTAGCTGAAAACTCCATGAGTAGCAGCTGCAACAATCTTAACAGCTGGTGCTTTGCTTCTGATAAGATCAATGGCGCCTACATTAGAGCCCCCCGTATCAATCATGTCGTCAATAGTCACGGCAACATCTATGTCTTCTAAGTTTTCAGCGCCCATCAAGCCAAGAGATTTTGATCTGCCGTCTTTTGATCGTGTCTTATAAACTATTGCCATGCCTTTATTGCCAGCGCGCGCGGCAACTGCTTCCAGTCTTTTGGCTGCATTTGCATCCGGTGCTATAAGTGCACAGTTTATATCCTTGAATCGCTGTATGAAAATAGGAGAAGCGTAAAGTTCCTTTACCCTGTAGGGCACAAATCTTGCTATATCAGGATTGTGCATATCAAATGTAAACATTCTGGTAGGTATTGGGCTTTCCGGATCATAAAAACAGTAACGCATAACCCTTTTTGCAGTCACAGATTCGTGTTCCTCGTGTTCCTTGTCTTGGCGTTGATAAGGCACATGCGGCACAACATGCGTTATTCTTTTTGGCTCTGCATTTCTTAGACTATCGTCTAATACAGTAGCAAGTGCAACAAAATCATTTGGTCTGTACCCGCCTTCTACAGTAGCGTCATGGAATAAATAGACTTCTCTATCAACAAGATGCGGGCTTCTGGCCTTGTATTCACCACAATTAAATCTAGTAATGTCAACTTCAGCAGCTTCAAATTTCAAATCTCTGGCATTTTTACTAACATCAGAATATCGTTCTCCAAGTTTTCTTACAGTCTCCGGCAAGAGTTCATTTACAGCATCAGCCATGGGGTAAGAAAATTTGGTTTTTAGTATTACAGGTTTATTATTGCCGCCCATTAAAGTTCTATAGCATTAGTTTTCTTAAACCCTACTTCCCCATCAGTTTGGCCACGTATTTGGCCATCTGGTCGAATTCCAGGTTTACACGACCTCCTTGTTTCTTGAAGCCCATTGTTGTTAATTTCAGAGTTTCCGGTATTAATGCCACTGTAAAATCCCTTTTTTTTGCTTCTACAACCGTCAGGCTTATGCCGTCTACGGCAACGCTGCCCTTGTCTATAAGCAGGTGGCTGAAGTGCTGGGGGAATTCAATATCCATTTCAGAAAAATCTTTCATGTTGGTTTTTTTAATTATTTTTCCTGTGCAGTCTACATGGCCTGACACAAAGTGCCCGCCAATTTCATCTCCTAATTTTAGAGATCTTTCTATATTGACTTTGTCGCCTTTTTTCAAAGAAGAAAAATAAGTTTTTCTTAATGTCTCGGGCATCACATCAAAAGAAGCTATTCCTTTGTTCAGGCTTGCAACAGTCAGGCAGCACCCGCTTATGGAGATGCTGTAGCTGGATCTGAGATTTTTTGTAAATTTACCTATGTCTATGTAAAATCTTCTTCCTTCGCCTAGGTTTTTTACGTTCTTTACTTCAGCCATTCCTTGAACTATGCCAGAGAACATGCGAATTTGTCTCCATCTTTAAGCCCATAGAAATCTTTTATGCAGATAGGCGCTATTATCTCTATTATATTTTCAGGATGCCTTGTAGCAACAGGCCTTACAACAGCGGCTTGAATGAATGGACGCCTAAGGGCGTCGGTTTGCTCGCCATTGAATTTTGCCATGTAACAGTGAACTGGCTGTAGCTGTTTGACGCCTTCGGCGTCGATTCGCACTCCGCTGGGCATTATAGTTATTGGATTTTTCAATTCTGGAATCTTTTTCACTTCCAGATTAAGTGTGCCATGAAATGGCACAAAGCCCAGGCTGTCCAGAAACAGCTTCTCGTACATCTTCACAAAGTACGCCCCCTTACCCAGGCCTGAAACTATCTTGCCAGATATCATAAATAGAAGTTTAGAAAAGAAAGAGTTTAATGCTTGATCTTTCAGGCCAACGGCAGGTATACAAATATACCGGCATAGCCATTTGGGTAAAGTGGCCTTAATTTCATGATTGGCATTGCTCCAAGGCTTTCATAGAGCTTGAATGAACTGCCGGTTTCGTCTCCCAGAATATCCGCATAAATTGCAGAAGTATTATTTGCTCTTGCTATTTCAATCAGTTTTTCCGTTAGCTTTCTTCCAATTCCTCTTCTTTGATGTTTCGGCGTGACAGCCAAGGAAACTGCCTTTATGTCATTATCTTGCGGCATAAAATCGCCTTCTGTCGCAGGGTTTCTATAAGAGCCGATTTCAATGCCTTCTGCTCTGTAATTATAATTGCCTATCAATCCTTGCAGGTATTTTTCGAATTTCTTCCTGGAATTCACATGATCAGTATCGTCCAGTGGTTTTAACAGATTTCTTCCATGCATCAATATTTTTGACCGTTCTTTCACGTCGTCGGAACTTAGGGTTTTATGCGTTCCGAAGCCCACTATACCCGAAGAATCTCCTGCTACAATAAATCTTATATCCGTGTCATGAAGGCTTATTTCACAGAGCTGCTGATATTCATGCAAGAAAACAGGCTCGAACGCATCTCTGTGTAATGTGAGTACGGTTTCCATGTCGCCCTGTTGTAAATCTCTTATTTCAAGCATTGGAAAAGCTTTTCGGAAATTTATTTAAACCTGATCAAGAAGCTCTATAACTCGCTTTTTGCCTACTGCTATTACAAATGCCCCCAGGCGCGGGCCCGAATCTTTGCTTATCAAAAGCTGGTAAAGCAGTTTGAAGAACTCTTTGGGTTCCATGTTGTTTGCTCTTGCTATATTAAAAACAGCCAGTTGGAGCTCTGATTCTGATTTGTCTTTGATGAGTTCGTCCAGTAGTTCCTTTATAGCTTTTCTTTGATGATGACTTAGATCAACAGAAGGTATTTTTTCATTAATAATTATTTTCAGCTGAGGATCTGCGAAATTCTGGGCCCAGAATTTTGCAAGCTCGAGTCTTTTCTCTATTTTTTCTCTGTCTTCTTTTTTGATTTCATCTTTTATATGGCCTGTGAACTTGAGAAGCTCTATCGCCCTGTCTGTATCGCCGCCAGCCTGTGCGATCAAGGCGGCGAATTTGTAATCTATTCTTAAAGGCTGTATTTTCGGCACCGAATCAAAGCACATTTCATATGACCGTTTCATGTTTTCTTCGTCTGTCTTTATTTTCGCTTCTTTCCCGAAATAAACATTTTCTGCTGATTCAAAGTCATCTATGAGCCTGAAAATATTTTTCAGGTCAAGGTCTCTTTGCATGCCCGGCCTTTTTGTATAGAAAAACATAAAGACTTCTGCCTCTAAAAGCTTCATCATGTCTTGTGTAATATAAACATTGCCTTTGCTCGCGCTCATCTTCTCTCCATTGACAAGGAAAAACTCATAAACATAAGGTATTGGCGGCTCTTCGTTGAAGACTATTCTTGATATATCCTGCCCGCTTTTCCAGCTTCCTTCATAGTGATCTTTGCCGAAAGGTTCAAATGTTGTCTTGAAAATTCCCCACTGAGCAGGCCATTCAAATCTCCATTGAAGTTTGCCGTGAGACCACGGTACTGTTGCTGTCTGACCGCAGCCCTCGGATGTTTTTTTCTTCATTGTTTTTCCGCCGCACGTGAAAGTTACTGTTTTTTGCTCCAGATCAAATGAAGAAACGTTTGATAGTATATTGCAGTTGGGACAGATAGCATCGAACGGAATATAACCTTCTTCTTTTGTGCTTTGAAATTTTGCCAAAATTCTGCTTGCATCCTGTATCTTCTCGAATGTTTTTTGTATATATGGCTCAAACTTTCCTGCTTCGTAAAGCGCGTTTGTAGAAATATGCTCCGGATAAACATCTATCATTTCAAGCCCTTTAATCCAGAGCTTGGAAAAATGATCGCTAAAGCTTTTGCAGCACCCGAAAGGGTCAGGCACCATGTAGTAAGGAACGCCGATATATTTCTGCATCTCAGGAAACTGCTCTGCAGAATACCACTTTGCATCAAGATCAGCAATACGTCCGGGTATGTCTTTCATCGGATCCCTGTCATCGTGCGTATGGACAAATCTTGCTTTTTTTCCAGAGTCCCGAAGGGACTTGTAAACAAAGTGCGCTCTGAGCACGTCATTAAGATTTCCAATATGTTTTCCGCCTGACGGCGTTTGTGCAGTCCTGATTACAGGCATGCTGTTTTCTTTTTTTGCTCTTTCTTTTACCTGTATAGCCAGCTGGTCTGCCCAGAAAAGACTTTTTACATCTGACATGTTCTATATCACTCACTATTTTTTACTATATTTTATTGCAGCCAGTATGCCATCTTTCGTAACGCCATATTCATTTTCAATCTCTTCAAAAATCATGCCGCCAGCTAGCGCACCTAAGATTTCATCAACTGCTATTCTTGTTCCTTTGATTATAGGCTTGCCATGCCTAATTTTAGGATCTATAACAATTTCTGTCATATCACTACAATT
>JACQNW010000020.1 GCA_016202845.1 Candidatus Aenigmatarchaeota archaeon | reverse complement strand
GTTACATATAGCTCAAAAGGAATTTATATCCAGATTGTTTCCTTTTAGAGCTATAAAACACACAAGACCTCATTTCTTTGTTTTCCATTAATGATTTTTTCTTTGTAAGAAAAAAGGATTAAAAGGATTAATAGTCTTTTGTTATTAATAAAATCATGGGAAAACCGCAAACCGGGCAAGAGCGCGATACAAATTTTTATAACAGGCTGCTTGTAAGATATGGTGAATGCTTTGTCAGAACATGTGACGACATAGCAACAACAAGACAGAAGAATCGTCTTTTCCGAGGTAAATTTCAGTTTGTATGATGCAACAGCTGCTCTGGAAATAGTATACAGACGGGTATGTCCTATTCGGCATTCTAGAAGGTTATAGATGCTTAAAAACTAAAGTCAAGTTTTCCAAGTACTGTACACAGAATAAGCTATTTAAAGTCTGTGTATGTAACAACATATATGACAACAAAAACAATATCTATCGGAGAAAACGTTTACAATGAGCTTTTGAAACACAAGAAAAGCGGCGAGAGTTTTTCAGAAGAGCTTCTTAGGCTTGTTCATGGAAAGGGGAAGATCAGCGATTGCGCTGGCTTGTGGTCGTGGATGAAGAAATCAGAAATAAGCGCCATAGAAAGCGCTATAGAAAAAAGGCGTGCAGCAAGCAGGGTTGCTAAAAAAGAAAAGATGATTTTATGAAAGGAATAGACACGACATTCCTCATAGATGTGCTAAGGAATGACAATGCTGCAGTGCTAAAATCTCTTGAGCTTGATAAAGAAACAATTGTATTTACAACAGAATCTTGTGTTTATGAATTAGTTTCCGGAATTTGTAGGCAAAAAACCAACAAAGAGAGATTGATGCATGACATGGAAACCATTCTGAATAAAATGACTGTCCTGCCCCTTGACCATAAAGCTGCAGTCAAAGCAGGAGAAATATCTGCAAATCTGACAGAAAAAGGCAGGATAATTGACGATATAGACTGCCTGACAGCAGGCATTTTGCTAACAAATGGTTGCAACAACATTGTAACAAGAAACGTCAGGCATTTTGAAAGAATAGATAATCTAAAAGTTGAGAACTATTAGAACTTCCATCTTTTCGCAGCATGCAAGCCAACAGAAATATTTCTCCTGCCTGTATTGTATTTTATGTCTCCTCGTATGCTGAAAGGCACTCTTCCAGGCCCAAGCCTTGGGTGCTCTGTCTGGCCAAAGGCAATTCCATATATATTTCCATTGGCATTGTCATAGTTGGCGCCAAACCAGAGATTTCCGTGTACATAAGCATCTGCTTCTGCAGCATAAGAATTTATATCTCCTCTTTTTGTCCTGCTGCCCTGAAAATTAAAGCCAGAGCCTCTCTGGTCTGCTCTTGCAACAAATCTTAGAGGATTAATATTTGGAGCTGCTATGCTTTCGGAAGGTGAAGTTATTTTGTCTTGCAAAGCCCTTACAGAATCTACTCCGCCAAGTTGTTCAGCATTCAGTGTAAAATTAAGCCATCTGATAGAAGGGCAGTGTGTTTTGACGCCCTTAGGCGTCGTGCAGTCTGCTGGATAGCTGACTACAAATTTTCTTGTGCCGTCATAAGCCCAGTCATATCCTGTAAATATTCCTCCCAGTCTTCCAAAAACATATCCGCTTTCTCTTCTTGCATTATCACCATAAACAAAGCCTGTTCCGATGTTGTTTTTTTCTTTTAAGCCCTTCAAAGACCATTCAGCTCCAGCATATGCTGCATCGTCTTCTAAATTGGCAGCTCCTGCCAAAAAAGAAAAATTGCCATTTGTTAAAATTAGCCTGGCTTCTGTATGATTATTATTGTCACCATCTAGCTGCAGAGACAAAGGGCCTTCTCTTGCTTGTAAAGCATAGCCCAAGTTAACATTGTTTCCCTGGCTTTGTTCTTCAGCAGACACCGTAAATTTTGGATGGTCGTAGATAAATCCTGATCCTGTAAAAACCTTGTCATCGTACCTGTTAGTTGTATATGTGGTCAGTTTTTCCTGCGCAGCGGCTGAGGTTGCTGCTAACAGAGCAGCAATTGTTAATAATTTTCTCATGAACTGTCACCTACAACCTCTTTCAAATTCTTGCATATTTCGATACCTTTTACCTTCTAATTGTCTACCTTGATCGTACCTGACTTCCACACTTTTATCTGCACGTTCAACTGCTACTACTTTCCTACCTGCGTAATAACCATCTGTTGGGACAAATCGCGTATGCACTGCATTTTTTCCATCTGGTGATATATCGCTTTTATCAAATCTTGACATGTGTTCCACCTCTCCCTTCTGCTTCTCAACCGCCTTTATATCCTTTTAACACCCTCCTATGGTAGTGGTTTTATGGAGTTAGAAGTCCTAAAGCAGATAGGGCTTTCAGAAGGAGAAATTAAAGTTTATTTTGCTTTGCTAGAGCTTGAATCAAGTACTGTGGGTAGAATAATAGAAAAAGCAGGCGTGCCTGATTCTAAGATATATTCTATACTCGACAAACTGAAGGATAAAGGATTGGTTAGTTTTGTAATTAAAAATAATGTCAAGCACTTCCAGGCATCCGACCCCAAGAACATTCTTAGGCTTCTAAATGAAAAAGAAAAGGCAATACGGCTCCAGAAAAAAGAGCTGGAAGAAAAAATAATTCCGGAAATAGAAAAACGGCGCAAATTGACAGAAGAAAAACAGGAAGCTGTCGTTTATGAGTCTATGGAGGGACTAAGAGCGGCTTTTGACTATATGCTTGGTGTGATGGGTAAAAATGGAAATTATCAGGTATTTGTTATAGGCGAAGCATTGAAGCAGAAAAGGGTTATAGACTTCATGAATGCGTTTAATAAGCGGAGAATGGCATTAGGCGCGATAGGAAGAAGATTATCAAATAATGAGTTCATGTACGAATTGAAAAAATACTATAATTTCAAGAATGTTCCCATGAGATTTACTGAACAAAAGCTGCCATTGGGCGTGTTTATTTTCAGAGATCATGTTATGACTGTCATATGGGAAGAAGTCCCGACCGCCTTTGTCATAAAATCTCGCAAAAACTATGAACATTATAAAGATTTTTTTGAAGATGTATGGAAAAATGCAAAGAAGTAAAAATCAAATGTATTATTCATAAAATTTTAACGATAAGCTTCATCGTGATGAGCAAATCTAAGGAGGCGAACAGTTTCGCCTTTGATTTCATAAATCAGAACAAATGAACTCAAAACATGCACCCTTCTCATGTTCTGCAAAGGCGCTTTTAACGGCTTGAAATGTTCTGGACTTAGAAGAATTTTATTTATCGCCTTTCCCAGGGCATCTTTAAGCGGCATGTTGTTTTTAATAAGGCGTTTGATGTCTTTTTCACATGTTTCTGATATTTCTAAAGAATACAAAAAATCACCTGAATAAATCTGAAGTATTTTTAACTTTTTTGAATTTGCCTTTGCTTGCTTGAATAACGCTCTCGACAAATTCAGGCTTGAATTCAGGCTCAAGCAGCTCTTGCTCATATTCTTTTGTAATCTGCTCTATGGCTTCTGACTTGTCTTTCAGGCCATACTTTGCTTTCACAATGTTTATTATCCTGTTTGAACGCTCGTCCAGGTTGACAATTGCCTTTACCATTAACATCACCTAATTTCATATTAACATGGAATTATTTAAGCTTACTTTTAATTTCATCGCAGAATATGTATTTTGCATAATATAAAAGCTTTTTAATAGAGTCTGGGATAAAGAATTAAATTGATTTGAAGGAAGTCTGGACAACTTCCTTGTGAATTAGAAATATTACATTCGCGATCTGGACAATCGCAATGAACATTTGGACTTTCAGCGAACTTGGACAAGTTACGCTTCTTCTTAGACAAAGATAGATTAATCAAAAGCTTTAATAGGCTTTTCGATTGTCAAAAATATGCTTTGGAGAAAATATTTCATGGCATGTTTCTATCAAAAATCAAATAATTAGATGGAGATGGTTAGATGGATTTTTCAAACGCCAGTGAATTTACAGTAGAAGCAGCAAGAATAGCCGCAATAGGAGTAGGCGGGGGAGGAAATAACACAATAAACGCGCTGAAAAACATAGGCATAAAGGGGGCCTATACAATTGCGTTCAATACAGATGCCAAGCATTTGGCAATGATAAAATCCGACAGAAAAATTCTCATAGGCAAGAATCTTACGCGCGGCCTTGGTGCCGGCGGTTTTCCTGATGTAGGAAAAAATGCAGCGCTTGAAAGCAGAAATGACATAAAAACTGCTTTGGAGGGCGTTGATCTTTGTTTTGTAACTTGCGGATTGGGCGGAGGCACTGGAACAGGTGCAGCGCCTGTTGTCGCACGAATAGCCCGTGAACAGGGGGCAATTGTTATTGGTGTAGTTACTTTGCCATTCAAGCTGGAAGGTGCAAGGCAGAAAAAGGCCCATGAAGGTCTTAATGCACTTCGCGAAGTAGCCGACACTGTTGTAGTTATAGAAAATCAGCGCCTGCTGGAAATGGCTGGCAACCAGCCTTTGAAGCAGGCATTTAATATAGCAGATACACTGATCGCAACGATGATCAAAGGTATAAGTGAAACAATTTCAGAGCCATCTTTGGTTAACCTGGATTTTGCAGATGTCAAAGCTATAATGAGAACAGGAGGCGTAGCCGCCATTGGCGTAGGCGAAGCAGATTCAGACAACATGGCTGAGCAGGCAGTTGCAAAAGCATTGAACCATCCGCTTGTAGATGTAGACATTGCAGGCGGAACAGGTGCGCTCATCCAGATAATTGGCGGCCCTGACATGAAACTGGAAGAAATAACAAAAATAGGCGAAGCTGTTTCCTCACAGCTTTCACCAGATGCTCCATGCATCTGGGGAGCAAGAGTACTGCCTGAATATGCTCATAAGATCCAAGTCATAACGATCGTGACAGGAGTTAAGTCATTGTCAATCCTGGGCCCGCTTGCAAAAGCCCAGGCAAGAACCGCATCCGGTGAGCTGGGCATCGAGATGATCCATGGCTAGCCTTTTCTTTCAGGAAAAGGTTACCGTATCCGAAAGAAGAATTTGGTTTCACAATATTACGAAACATTCCTTCCTAGAAGCAAAGTCTTCTAGGATGTAAAATAATATCGACCCTTAGGAGTTGAGGGTTGATAAGGGAAAGAACCTAGGTTCTGACCTTTATGCTGACCACACCCCAAAGAAGGTATGCGGCAGAGAGGCGCAAAATGGGCTAAGCTCAAAAGGCCAAGTTCATGCACGTCTTTTAAGGGCCGCCCCTTCTTTCTTTTTATGATTCTACTAACAAAAGAACAGCAAAGAAAAATGAATGCGTGTTTTGATCACTTTTACAACAGAGTGCTTCATTATAGTGATTATGACAAGCTTGAAAAAATAGAAAGCGGCAAACATATAGCAACTTTATACACAGGCGAGATACCTCCTAAAAGCTATATTGACGGCCTTCTTGGATTGTCGTTCTTGAGAAATTTTAACATTAATATGAATTTCAAAGAAGGCGCTCTGGAAATCGAATAATTTTTATTGAGAACTTCTTTTCTTTATTTTTGAATTCTTCCGAAAACTGCTAGGCTTTAGCCAGCAGATGAGGG
>JACQNW010000019.1 GCA_016202845.1 Candidatus Aenigmatarchaeota archaeon | reverse complement strand
CTACTAAGATGAGTGCTGCCAAAGCAATTATAGGTAATAATTTCATAAGAATGATAAGCATAGTAAAGTTTTAAAATACTATCTTTAATTTGTTTTTGCCACAACTTCTTTTTCTTTGTGATTCTTTGAATGCAAAGTCAGAGCGCGCTGCGACTTTTGCAGCTAGCCGCATCCAGGACATTTCAGTTTTTCAGCTTCTTTTGACGATCTTCTTGATTCTGCCTGCACTTCTTTCAGCTTTTTCTTGTCAAGCCAATCTGATTTTGTAGGACATACAGGATCTAGGCACATCCTAAAGGGTCTTCGCCCCTGCAACCTGACTTGTATGATCGGCGTCTTGCACTCTTCACACATCTTGTCTGTGGACATAATCAGGCCTTCCCTTGGAAGTGGAAATCCTGTACGGCATCCTTTTGGGTACCCGCTGCAGCCTACGAAACGCTTGCCTGTACGCCAATTTTTATGTACTTTAAGCATGCTTTTACAAGAGGGGCATGGACCAAGCTTGGACTGCTTGTCTTGGGTTGCTATAACCGCTTTAGTTAGCTCCTCACCTACTTTTTTCTCTTTTTTCCTGAAGGCTTCAGAAATTCTTATAAGCTCTTTCTTGACTTCTTCCAGCACGGCTTCGTGTTTTATTTTTCCGTTTTCTATACTTTCTGTAAGCTCTTCAAAATGTTTTGTAAGCTTTTCTGAAATGACATCTGGTACATTCTTTTCCAGCACTTCTGAGAGCTGCATACCCAGCTCTGTAACTTCTATGCTATTTCCTATTATGTAGCCGCGGTTGTACAATATTTGCATTATTTGCGCGCGGGTGGCTTTTGTGCCCAAGCTGTGCTCTTCCATTTCTTTCAATACAGAACCCTGCGAATAACGCGCAGGCGGCTGGGTTTCTTTTTGCGCCAAAGCGGTGCTTGAAACCGCAACTTTATCGCCTTTTTTTAGTGAAGGCAACACGATCTCTTCACGTTTTGAATATGCGCCGTATAAACTTGTCCACCCAGGCTCCAGCGTTCTTATTCCTGAAATAGCAAAGATTTCACCATTAACATCCAGAACAACTCTTTGGGATTCTCTTTTTGCAGGCTCGCCGAAAGTTGCCATGAATCTTCTTACAATAAGATCATAAACTTTCTGGTGTTTTGAGCCTAATTTCTTGTATTCCCCAGTCGGGTAAACTGCCGGGTGTGCTGCATCTGTCTTCTTGCCTTCATTTGGTTTGAGCTGCTTTTGCCCCAGCAATGACTGTGTGTCTTTCGTGTATGCTGACTGCTTAGACAATTTTGTAAGGATTTTTTTGTAATTTATATCCGGTGGAAGCTTTTCTGAAGACGTTCTTGGATAAGATATCAAACCTGCCTGATAAAGAACTTCTGTTAAGCCCATGCTCTGCTGGGGCGTGTAACCAAAATAACGATATATGTCTGCAAGAAGGGCAGTTGTGTTATAAGGCACGGGCGGCTGCTGCATAAGAATTTTTGTCTTTACTTCATGAACCGTTGTATTTTTCGCGCTTTTAATTTTTGCAAGCAATTTCTCTGCTTCTGATTTGTTCCATATCCTGCCCTTTGCGTATTCTGCCGGGAATTTCTTTTTCCCTATTGTAACCTCCATCTCAACTTCCCAAAACGGATCTGGCACAAAGGCATTGATCTGTTTTTCATGCTTTGCTAAAAAGTGAAGAGTAGGGCCCTGAACGCGGCCTGTTGACAGAATTCTAAATCTTTTGTTTGCCGCTTTGATCGATAAAGTCAACGCCCTTGTCAAAGAAATTCCCCAGTAAAAATCCATATAATGGCGTGCAAGTCCTGCTTCTATCAAGTTCTTGTTCATTTTTTCCAGATGTTCATAACTTTGAACAAGCTCTTCTTCTGTCATCGTATTGAATTTCATCCTTGCAGCATCCTTTCTGCCGCAAATAAAACGTAATATATTATAACCTATTACTTCGCCTTCGTCATCATAGTCGGTTGCTATTATCACTTCATTTGCATCCTTGGCCAGCTGCTCCATATTATTGTAGTAAGGCTGGGAGAAAGAGGCGAATTTGTTTGCCTTGAATGAAGGCACCCACTCGACATTGAAAACAGGATAAAACCAGCCCTTGTCTGCTTGTTTTAGCGTGAACAAATGACCGACTGCAGGGGCCACAAAGAATTTTTTGCCGCCTTTTGAAAATTCGTAATATGCTTCCTTCTCACCATACCTTTTTACGCCGCCTTCTGCCAGGGCTTCTGCGATGCTTTTGGCTGCCGAAGGCTTTTCTGCTATAATAAGAGTGTGCGACATCTCAATTATAATATAGCGGAAGGTTTATATATTTG
>JACQNW010000026.1 GCA_016202845.1 Candidatus Aenigmatarchaeota archaeon | reverse complement strand
GAAAAAAGCCTCGCTCTCATCTGCGGGTTTTCCATGAAAACTGTAAGGTCAAACCCGCAGTATTCCCGCTCGGAATAACCAAAAAACTCTAAAGACTACTGATACTGTACCTTTTGAAAAAGTAAAGAAAAAGAAAAATACAGACATAAAGGATAATAACGAAACTGCATTACATTGTTTTTCTTCTTCTGTTGTTGTGCCCCACGACCACATTCTACTGCCCATTATTTTAATCTGTGATGAATGTTTTTATACATTAAATTATTCAACAGAAAGCCGAATATTTCAACAGAATTTCAATTATTCAACAAAGCTAGCCCCAAATAAAGGTTTATAAGCTCTTTGTTGATATTTTTAGATTATGGTATCAACACTTCCAAGCAGCTGCCTACAAAAAAAGGCCCCCAAGCCGGTTCCAAAAATTGTCAGAGAGCACGCAGAATACCTCAGCAAAGAAATTGCAAGTATGAAGAAAACACTGGCAAAGCGCAATGACACAGCTTCACGAGACTATTGTTATAGAAACGGGATAAGAGACGGATACAAAGATTGCCTGACAAAACTCGTGGAAATATACCCGGCTTTGTCAATTTTAAGGACATATCTCTGACCGATTGCAAGCCAAGACCAGAGAAATTATTACTTAAGCATTCCTCTGTTAGTACATCTTATGCAAGCAGCTCTAGAAATAATATCCAAGATAGAATCCGGCCAGATCACGTCGCGCTACAAGCTGGAAAGGGAAAAGATAAAGATGTCTGTCAAGTACGGCATGGACGGAATATTGAAAAACGCGCAGATAATTCCTTTTGCTTCTAATGCAGATACTATAAAGTTTCTTCAGATGAAGCCTGTTCGCACAGCGTCAGGCGTGGCCACAATTGCAGTAATGTGGAAATACAATAATGTAGCAGGGCCCTGCCCTGCAAATTGCGTCTACTGCCCAAAAGGATCTGGAGTCACTGATAGAAAAATATGGAACGCTCCGAAAGCTTACACAGGAACAGAGCCTACGACACAAAGAGCAATAAGATTTGATTATGATCCTTACTTGCAGATCCAGAACAGGCTCATGCAATTCAGGATAATGGGCCATCCGTCTGATAAATGTGAGCTGATTATAATGGGCGGGACATTCACATCAATCCCATTCGCTGCACAGGAAGAATTCATCAAACAGTGCTTTGATTCATTTAACGGCCAAATTAGCAAAACTTTGCATGATGCACAGAAAATCAACGAAACTGCAAAGAACCGCTGCATTGGTCTTACAATAGAGACAAGAGCAGATTATTGCGATCAGCAGACAATTGAAAAAATGCTTTCTTTTGGCACAACAAGGGTGGAGATAGGTGTCCAGTCAACATCAGATGAAATTTTAACGTTAATAAATAGGGGTCATGATTCACAGGAAAACATCAATACATTTGCAAGACTTCGCAACAACGGACTGAAAATCACAGCACACTGGATGCCAGGATTGACCGGACTCTATGGAAAGCTTGACATGCAGAAAGAAGTTGAATCATTCAAAAAATTGTTCACAGAAGATTACCAGCCGGATGAAATAAAAATTTACCCTGCCCTTGTCATAGAAGGTACAAAACTGAACGAGCTTTGGAAGCAGGGCAAATATGAACCGCTTACAGACGAATCATTCATAGAACTTCTGACAAAACTAAAACAACATGTGCCTCCGCATGTCAGGATAAAAAATGTCATGAGAGACATTCCGCATACAGAAGCAACAGCAGGCGCAAGCAGAACAAACTTGAGACAGCTTACAAACAGGAAAATGGCAGAGCAGGGGCTGCGCTGCAACTGCATTCGTTGCAGGGAAGTAGGATTGGCAAAGAAAATACCTGACAGGGCAGAAATGATTATTGAAAAATTCAGAGCATCAGATGGGGATGAATATTTCATAAGCATAGAAGACTCAAAGCAAAGTCTTCTTTTGGGGTTCATCAGACTGCGTATTACTAATAATAATGCCTTCATCAGAGAGCTTCACGTTTATGGCAAGCTTGTACCAATAGGGGAAAAGAATAATAGTGGGGGATCCGACGCCACAGGCGTTTTAGCCTTCCAGCATAGAGGTATTGGCAGGCAGCTTCTGCAAAAAGCAGAAGAGATATGCATATCTTCTGGAATTAAAAAACTTCTTGTAACATCAGGCGTAGGCGTCAGAGAATACTATCACAAGCTCGGTTACAAACTAGAAGGCTGTTACATGGTCAAGAATCTGTAGATGCGCTCCGGGCTCATCTATGTAAAATCTCCCAGGTTTCCTGTGGAGAATTCATATGGCTAGGTTATCACTTTTATTTTTCCACTTTCCATTCCTGAATATACGGCGTTTCATGAGGATAGTTGTCTATCCTTTCCGGATTCTGATTAATTCTAGAAGTTCTTCTTTTTTTCATAAAAACTCTCCAGAAATAGCATTGTAAAAAGGAAGCCCAGCATTCCTATGACAAACAGACGCCAGAAGTGTCAATCGGTCGAAGTCATACTGGGGACTTGAATATGTAATATTCTTTGCCCACAATGCGAACATGATGCTTAATTTTAGCCTTATAAGTTTCTGACTCTATAATTAATTAGTGGTATTTATGGATTACATTGAGAAAAGGCTTGAGGAAATGGAAAAGGAGATAAAAAAGATGAAAGAGATGCTTAAAAACGGTAAAAAGAAGCCTGTTTCTTTTAGAGGAATGGCCAAGACCAGGCTTACCGACAAGGAACTTGATGAAGAGATAAAAAAAGCAAAGAAAGCTTTATTCAAGCATGCAAGTGATTGAAATGTATGTGGCGGATACTCATGCATGGGTTTACTATCTTCTTAGAAGGCTTCCTGAAAATCTGAAAGAAATCTTTATTAAAGCAGAGAATTTTGAAGACGTTATTTTTGTTCCAACAATCGTGCTTAATGAAATAATATGGATGGTTGAAGGAGGAAAAGTTACTCTTGATATCAAAGCAGTGCTTTCACGCTTTGATGAAGCAACAAATTTTGTTATAGTACCATTAGACCTTAACATAACAAAGAAAGTTTCTGAGCTTAAAGAACTTGAATTGCACGACAGGATTATAACAGCGACTGCAAACATCCTAAATGCAACATTAATAACAAAGGACCAAGAAATTGCAGAATCTGGTTATGTCAAAACTGTCTGGTAACTTTTCCACATGAAAAAACATATCCCCTGAAAGACGATTGCCTCTGGGCTCATCTATAACCTCAGGTAAAACTTATCTAAAACGAAGCTTTTTTTCTGTTCTCTTAAAATTTTGTGGTTTTTGTTTAACACTTCTATACCATAAATTAAGTCCGTCGTTTCTTTTGCGTGGCACAATATGAAAATGACAATGTGGAACTGATTGCTGTGCGTCACGACCACTTGCATGAAGGACATTAAAATTTTGAATTCCTTTTGTGCGATAATGTCTCACAACCGTATGTATTGCCGTCATTAGAGATTGAGCTGTGGTTGACGGTATATCTGATAATTTTTCATAGTGGTTTTTTGGTATAACAAGTGTATGTCCAACTGCTGCTGGATGAATATCAAGAAATGCAATCACTCGTTTGTTTTCGTAGATGATATATGCATTAGCTTTCTTACTACCTATGTCGTAAAAAGTGCATTTTTCCATGCAAATAATTGTATTTGCTTACTTAAAAAAATAAATTAACTGAAAAATGTGTGGCCTTTACCTCAGGACAATTTTACTCCAGTCTCATAAATATAGTGTATATCGGATAAAGCTATTTCTTTTTATATACGATATATATCGGATATATTAATTTTTAAGTTATCCGATATGCTTAAATAGTTGCCTACATAACTATACTGTATGATTGACGAAAACCTTTATGCAAAAATACTACAGAAGAAAAAAGAACTAGACAAACTTAGGCCTTTGCCAAAACCTGCACTTGAGGAGCTTAGGAAACAGTTTGAAATCGAGCTGACTTACAACAGCAATGCAATAGAAGGCAATACATTGACTTTGAGAGAAACACAGCTCGTTTTAGAGCATGGAATTACTGTAAAAGGCAAAAGCCTCAGAGAACATTTTGAGGCGATAAATCATAAAGAAGCTATTATTTTTGTAGAGGATTCACT
>JACQNW010000023.1 GCA_016202845.1 Candidatus Aenigmatarchaeota archaeon | reverse complement strand
TTTTTGAAGAATTTTTTTAGTGGATCTGAAAGCGATTGTTTGTTAATTTCTGTGAATCACAGTTCCCATCAATGTATTAAGCAGTTCTGCTGATTTATTCCTATCAGGCATGCAATCAGCTGCCTCGATGTGCTGTAAGCCGGGATATTTATTGAGAGCGTCTGCAATAGAACTGCCAAGCATGGCGCCAAAAGCATCCACAAGCTTACAATATGCCCTAAAAAAATCATACTCTCTTTGTTCTGCCTCTCTGTGAAGCCTTTCCACTCTTTTTCTCTTTTGAACTGCACGATATTCATCCTGGATAAAATTTAGCCTTCTTAGTGCATCGCTTCTGTATTCGCCAGAAAATACGGAAGCAAAGCTTTCAGGCCTTGGATTTTTGCCGCCAAGCAAGCCATCTCTAAAGCTGCGTTCAACCGGGGCAAAAGCCTTTTCATAAACCTCTTTCATGATAAAAGTAAAAGCTTAGTTTATTTAAAATCAGTGCCACTCAAAACACACCAACTGCGGTTTTTTCAAAAGCTCGTTAAGAAGCTTTACTGTGTTGTCAACATCCTTCATGCTTCCAATGCCGACTGTGCTGTGGATGTTCTTGACAGAAATGCCGACAACCGTGGAGGGAACCCCGCCTTTCGACAGTGAGATGCTCAAAGCATCTGTAGTGCCATTATCACTCACGTCCCATTGCACAGGTATCTTGTGTTTTTTTGAAATATAATCAATCTGGCTGTTCAGGCATCGATTGCCAAGAAAGGCAGAGTCTTTCACTGTTACACATGGCCCTTTTCCAACAAGCCTGGAGCCAGAACTCTCGTCAGTGTTTATTACATCAACAGCAATAGCCCAGTCAGGGCTTATCTCGTAAGCAGAAGTTTTTGCTCCGTACAAACCAACCTCTTCCTGAACGGTGAAAACAAAATAAATATCATACTTTGAATTTTTCATAAGCTTGGCAAGCTTCAGCAGTATATAGCAGCCAAGCCTGTCATCAACCGCCTTTCCAAAAATAAGGTCTGTATTGCCAAGTGTTTTTGTTTCCTGCTCCAATGACATTAGAGTGCCAACCCTTATGCCAAGTTTTGTAATGTGTTCCTTGCTAAGTCCGGTGTCAACAAAAAGATCCTCAAATCGCGGCAATTTTTCAACATATTGTCCGTCTACAATATCAGAAGTTGTTATGACACCGTGTATCCTCTGGGTTTTTTGAGATCCTACTTTTATATGAACTCTTTGGCCTATTATACTCAGGGGTTCTATGCCGCCTATTTCTGAAATCCCTATGCGCCCTTTTTCATCAACACTCTTGACAATAAGGCCTATTTCGTCCATATGTGCAGCCAGCATCACCCTTGGTTTTCTGCCTTTCTTGTGGGCTATAACATTGCCGAGCTTGTCAACCTTCACCTCGTGGACATATTTTCCTATTTCTTTCACTATTATATTCCTGATCTCGTCTTCAGATCCGCTTATGCCATAGTATTCCATGAGCCTTTTCAGCAAAGGGTCGATAGGCTTTGGCTTTTTCAGAAGATGATCTGGATGAATTCCATTTGTTTTTCTCTTATTGCTCTTCATACAAAAGATATGTGCGTACCTGTTATATATGCTTTAATATTTTCTCGCTAATTAGAATAATGCCTATATACGAGGTAAATCCATGGGGCAGAAAAACACCTCAAGAATTAGCAGCTCATGTTGCCAGAGTAACTGGATCAGAACCAATGACAATGTATGCAAAAGGTTGGTACTCTGTTTATGTTATGCTTGTTACTCAAATACCTTTGCCAGAAGGCGATGAAGCTTTGGCTAAAAAATATTTGACAGAAAATAGAAAAATCAAGCCAGATCACCTGTTCACTAAAGATCAGCTTCCTCTAGAATTATCCTAATCCTGCCAGCCGCTATTATATATAATTTCCCTGCTTTAATTGGAAAATGGATATGTTGGTGATTGGAGGTTCTAGGTTTGTAGGTCCTATAATTGTCGAAAAATTATTGGCAAAAAATCACAAAATTACTGTTTTTAACCGCGGGAAAATACAGGACAAATACAAGAAAGTTGAATTTATCAAGGGTGACAGGAACAAAGGTTTCGATACTGACAGGCATTTTGATGTTGTTATAGATACATGCGCATACACCGGCCAGCAGACAAAGTCTGCTATTGACAGCCTGGATTTTGATTTTTTCATGAATTTTGGTACGGCAGCCTCTTACAAGAAATCAGAAATATTTCCTTTGACTGAAGATTCACCTATAGGCGATTGGCCTGTTTGGGGAGATTACAATAAGGGAAAAGTTGAATGTGAAAATGTCTTAGAAAAAAGCGGCATAAGTTTTGCAACCATCAGGCCTGTTTACATATTGGGGCCTAAAAATTATTGCGACAGGGAAAATTTCATTTGCTCAAGAATAAAAAATAACAAGCCATTAACGCTGCCGGGTAATGGCCAAGCATTAGTCCAGTTTGTTTTTGCAAAGGATGTTGCAGAATCTATCGTACTCCTGGTTGAGAAAAGATTGGAAGGAAATTTCAACTGCGCAGGCAACGAAACAATTACGCTGAAAGGCTTGGTGCATGAAATGGGAAAAATAGTCGGAAAAGAGCCAGTGATCAAATTCAACGCCTCAGCAGACGGTGAAAACCACAAGGAGAGTGAATTTCCATTTGCCAATGAGAATTTTTTCTGCACCAACAACAAGCTCAAGAGAATAGGAATCAAATTCACCCCTCTGGCAAAAGGCCTGAAAGAAGATTATGAAAGCTATTACAAAAAACTTATCTGAGCATTCTAACTATCTGCTGCCTAAGGTCAGTAGAAGTAAATCCAAAAAAAGCTTAAATGTCCTTCTAAATAAAATGTATTAGGTGGTATTATGAAGCAGGATATTTATCCAAAACTGAAAAAGATTGAGGATGAATTAAAGGAGATAAAAGTATTGATAAAAACATCCCATGCTTATCCTAAAAAAATTGTCAAATTAGAGGGCAAGCTAAAGGGAGCAAAATTTAGCGAAAAAGACTTTGAAGAAGCAAAAAAAGCTGTATTCAAGCATATCGAGGAGTAACAGATGTATGTTACAGATACGCACAGTTTTCTATGGTTTATTACTAAGGACGATAAACTAAGTTACAAAGCTAGAGAGGTTTTTCGCTCCTGTGATAACGGAGAAACAATGATAGCGATTCCTTCTATTGTTCTTTTAGAGTGTATGTATATCTGTGAAAAAGGGAAAATAGAACTAGAATTTAATGAAGTAATTGAAATAACAGAAGATTCGCTAAACTATCTCACATATCCACTTGACAGGGAATTGGTTATAAAGTCTCAAAATATAAAGAGCGTTAAAGATGTGCACGACAAAATAATTATAGCTACTGCAAACATTTTAGGCGCAAAGCTTATAACAAAAGACGCAAAAGTAATGGAATCTGGCCTGGTAGAAACCATATGGTAATCAGACATTGTAGAGATCGCAGACGTAATCAATTCTTTAATACCTTATTATATAATAAATCTCATGGTTGTCATTTCTAATGTATTATACAACAAATATCTAGTAAAGAAACCAGCCATAGAAAAACGTCTGCAGGAATTCAAAGAAGTTTTCGGCAGAAATGACGATGAAATATTTGCAGAGCTTGCATTCTGCATATGCACGCCACGAAGTACTGCAAAACTCGCATGGCTGGCCATAGAAAAAATGAAAAACAACGGCATTCTCTATAATGGCTCTCCTGAAGACCTGTTAAAGTGGATGGCAGGCGTGAGTTCTAACATCAATAAAAGCAAGTACATATATGAAACAAGAGAAAGGTTGAAAAAAAACGGAGAAATAAAATTAAAAGAAAGAATAAATGCAAGCGATATCACCAGTACCAGAGAATGGCTCGTCGCAAACATCAAAGGCTTCGGTTACAAGGAAGCTTCTCATTTTCTGCGCAATGTTGGATTTGGAGAAAATTTGGCAATACTAGATCGTCATATTCTAAAGCACATGGCTGCAAACGGCGTCATACAAGAAATTCCCAAAAATGTATTTTCTTCGCCAAAGGTTTACAAAGAGCTTGAGCAGAGATTCATAGAATTCGCAAATTCCATAAACATACAACCAGCCCACCTAGATCTTCTTTTTTGGTCTGAAGAAGCCGGCGAGATCTTCAAATGAGCCTTTTCTTTCTAGGAAAGAAAACCCTCGGGAAAAGAAAGTCTCTACAACTAAAGTTGCAGGTGAGTCACAAAAGAAAGGGTTGTTTATAGCTGACCAACTTAATATTCAGGTATTAC
>JACQNW010000022.1 GCA_016202845.1 Candidatus Aenigmatarchaeota archaeon | reverse complement strand
TGATGGCTCCCTGGTGAGCTTGGGACAACTGGAAGGGATCACATTTTTTAATAAAGCTGTTTCATGCATTTAACATTATTCTTTATTATCTCAAAATACATACTGCTTTTATTGGCTACTTTATGAATGGCAGCACCGCAAATGAAATCTATGCACATAAGTCCTGTGCTTTCCTGAGATTGTAAGTGACATATCTTTATTTTATTTTTTGATGCCAACAGGTGCTCATTTTGTGTTATCAGATATAGCTCTAGAGTTTCTTGCTGTATTTTGGAAAATGATCTGTCAAAAGTTATTGTTGTATCTTCTGTTATATGAGAAGCAAAGCATTTCTCTGATAATATTCTAAGTAAATATGAGTACATCCTGACGGGATCATTTTTAATGTAATCGTAAGCTTTGTGTTTGTTTATGTAAACTATAAAAATTTCTGCATCTAACTTTGCGATATCAGCTAATATTCGCCTTCGATTTTCAGGTGACGTGTTTGAAAACTTGACTTCTTTCTTTTCCTCCTTTTTCTTTTTAACACGTTTTCTGTGTTTCTTTATTATTCTATTAAGGATTTTCTCATCCTTAACCTTTAACGCCCCAACAAGAAAAAAGTCAGAAGGCTTGCCTTTCTTTGTGAAGTCAAAGCCAAGATCGCCAGACTCGTCAATAAAAATATACATTAAATTCAACTCAAGAATATTTGACGCATTAAAATTTAAGGGTCGCAGTCAAATATTTGAATGGAGAGTTATGATAAACGGTTTTATTGTTGACAAGACAATATGTAATGTAAAAACTGGACAAAGAAGCGATAATTAATGAAGCCAAAACTAAATCAAAAAAAGCTTGCAAAGATGATAGAAGAAGCCACAACAGACTGCCATGATGAGTACGAAGCAATAGAAGGATTTGTTGTTACGATGGAAGATAAGCTAAAAGTTCCGTTCGATGCAAAGATGTTGGGAGAGGACATCACAGTCGTTGAAATAAATTCAAAAGGCAATAGAATTGTTGCAAGAATCAAAAAAGGCTCAAAACACTACATTGTGGACATTCTAGACATGGAAGATATAAAAAATGTAAAAAACTCCGAGTGGATAGAGGCTTACAGGCAATGGCGTGGCTCATGGTAAACTGAAAAGGAGCAGTATGTCAGCAGGGAACAAGGCATCAGATGCAAAAGAAGATTTCATGTTTAGGCACTTGCTAAAAGAACGTGACCAGGAAGCGCTATTGGACGAATTGCTAATAGATTCGGAGGGATGGGATAAAGGGCTTGCTGCGTTTGAAATTTATATGGACGAATGTTTTGAGTTTCCTTTCGAGGCAAGATTCAGAAACAAGGAATATGGGAAAAAGTCAGTGCGCTTTGTTGTTCTAAGGCTTACGTGTTGCAGAGATAAAGGCGGTGTTTTTTGCGAAATTCGTTTCAGAAATGGAAAAACGAGAGAAATTCCTGTATACGAAATTGCTCCTCTTGATGCAAAACATGAAAGAAACATAGTTTTGCAAGATTACATACGGTGGCTGCCGTTTAAAGTATGAAGTTTATACATAGCAATAAAGATGATAACAATGTCAAGATGGAAAATCAGCAAAGGTCAGGCGATAAGCCTGCAGGAATGGGCGCTGGAAGAAAGCAAAACCAAAGAGTTTCTTGACACGCTAACCGAGCTTCCCAAAGAAGGTAAAATAAAACCCGGGCTATACGTGAGTTATGAAATCGATGCGTCGGAGTTTGATGGAGGAATCGACTGGCCTGACATAGGTGTAGCTACAGTTTATGCGGTGCACAAAAATGGACGAAAAGAATGTCTTGGAGAGGTCAGGGCTTACAACTGGGAGGCTATCTGGCTTTCAACAAATAAATATGACGAAGTGGATGATGCCATAGAGTGGTGGAGATGCATCAACCATTGATACTTTAGGTTTTCAAATAACCATTTATAAAAATGTCTATCCGCCTAGCGAAGATTCAATACTGCTTGCTAAGCAACTTGAAAAACTATTATATGCCGCCAAAACCGACAAATCTATTTTAGATTTCGGAACAGGCACGGGCATTTTTGCGCTTGTTGCAGCAAGGGCGAGCGCAAGAGCAGTAGCAATTGATTCAAACATCGATGCTGTTAAATGTGCAAAGTTTAATGCAAAATCTAATAACCTGCACGGAAAGATAGAAATCAGAAAAAGCATATCATTCTCAGCGATCAAGGCGAATGAATTATTTGACATAATAGTAGCCAGCCTGCCATTTGAAGACGCCAAACCGATGGATGAATTAGAAGCAACAGTCTATGACGAAAAGTTCAAAACGAGAATTAATTTTTTCAAAAACGCTGCAAAATTTTTGAAAACAAATGGATGCATATTGTTTGCCTATTCAGATTATGCTGAAAATCAAGCTCCTATAGCAGAATTTCTTGAAGGATATGATTTTACCTTACTGAAAAACAAGCTAAGCACGCATAATGAACTTAATAAAATTTACTTTATCAAACCCAGTGCACGCAATAAGTTATCATAGAAGTATGAAATAATGGCATGAACCTGCACAGCTAATCAAACTATGAATCTTTAATTAGTGAATTGCCAGAAATCAAAATTTGGCATTTTCTAAAACCCAGTCGTCTTTTCGATGTTTTCAGCGAGCTGCAATTCTGCTTCCCTCTCTTTCCGTTTTTCAATCATGCGCTTCTCAAATTCTGGGTCGTTGATTAGCTGGTCAATAAGGTTCTCCTAAACTGATTTGAGGTTAGATGGACTCGGGGGGATTTGAACCCCCAGTCTCCGCCTACTTCTTGCATTAGCGTACTTTCCGCAACTTGTGGTTTTGCACGTTTACTTGTGCAAAAGGGCAGTGCGAAGGCGGTGTCATTCCGTCTTTTTGTTTCCGTTAGACCACGAGCCCTAATTTCAAATGGACTGGACGAGATTTGAACTCGCAGCCTCTTGCATTCCGAACCGCGGGAAACCAAGGTTTCCCTCAGTTTCAGGTTCCTCCTGATCCCTTCCTAAAAGACCAGAAAGTTTCCACAGTTGCCATGCAAGCGATCTATAGCGCTAGGACGTACTACATTTTTTATGGAGTACGCCGGTGCTCCGTTGATCTACCAGCCCTTTCCAATATTTATCTTTTATTAGAACGAGATTTATAAGCTGCTACTATCTCATCAACAATCTGCTCAGGCGTCTTGTTTGTGGAGTCTATGACTAAATCGGCATCTTTTTCCTGATCAAAAGTGTCAAAGCCGTATATGCGCTTAAAAACAGAGCGTTCTGTTTTCTCCCTTTCTTCAAGTATTTTTTCCGCTTCCTTTATGCTTATATCTTCCCTGCCGGCAATGCGTTCGGCCCTTATTTTCTTGTCGCATTTAACCCAAATCTTTAGGTCGGCATATTCTGCCAGCATCTTTATTGCAAGCTTGCTGTCAATAACAACCCTTCCTTTTTTAGCATTTTTTTTCTGCAGTTCATCAAGCTTGTTATGAAAACTTTGGCTTCCACCTGTGCTGTCCCTGAGAAATTCAGTAGTTCTTTTGGTGAGTGGATTGACGCCTTTGGCGTCTGTTCTTCCCTTTTTGCTCACAGATTTTGCCTTTTTCTTGAAATAATCGCCGGCTGAGAAATGTTTCAGTTTCAATTTTTTTGCAAGAAGCTTTGCAACTATGGACGAACCGGCAGTAGGCTGGCCTGCAATAGCGATAACTGGCATATTATTAATTATAGCGAATCAAACAAATAAATAGGCGGGTACTATAATTTTTCAAAGTCCTCTATGAATAAATCATCCAAGCATTTCAATCATTTTTGATAAAAATGTTTCGAAAACAGATTTTTCCGTTACCTTGCCGGTAGGCGTTGAAGCTTTTCTTACTATGACATTGAACTTTCTTTCCACATTATTGTTGAAAGTGTTCTTGTCATTTTTTACTGTGACTGTCGCTTTAATTGAATATAAGCCAGATTTTTTATAAACGTGATCAAACCGATGGCTGACAGATTTTTTTATGCCGATCGGGGTTGTTATATTTTTATTATCAAGCATGCCGTCTCCATAGTCTAACTTTAATGCGTAAGGCCCAGAAGAAGCATCACCGATATTCTTTATGATAACATAAACAGAATATACGTTTGCAGGCTTTGAGGCTGTTGTTATAACCGGAAACAAATCAGGCGCTGCTGCAAAAGACACAGCAGGGAGTGCCAAAATTGCAAGCAGTAAAACCATAATTATTTTCATTAATTAACAATTGCAGAAAGATCCTATATAAAGATTCTGAATTGGATGTAGTTATGAATTTCATTGAAAAGGTGTGTGTACGTACATGAAGTACGTCGATCGCCCCGAACTAGGCGAACATGCAACATTTGTGCCCAATAAAAAATTGCCTGTATACAACTGGTTCTATTACAAGGAAGGGTTTTCAAGAGACATTGTATTTCATCTGATTGAAAGGTTCCAGATAGGAAAAGGAAACACCGTCCTTGACCCTTTCGCCGGTTCAGGAACAACGCTTCTTGCATGCAAGGAAAAAGGAATAGACAGTATTGGATTTGATGCTTCAGAGCTTGCTGTTTTTGCAAGCAACGTCAAAATTGGAAATTACGACTTGGAAAATCTGAGGGAAGAGGCAAAATTCATCTTTACAAGAAAATTTTTCAGGCTAGACACAAGCAATGCTCCCTCTATAGCAAAAAGGGCTTTCAGCAAATTCGCCCTTGAAGACATCCAGTTTTTCAGGGGAAACATAGCTGAAATTGAAAACAAAAACTTCTTCCTTCTCGGCCTTGTGAATGCTGCAATGAAAGTAAGCTATGTATGGAAAGACGGTGGAGTCATTAAATTCAAGAAGCATCCAGCTCCGCCCTTGCGCCACCTGTACAGGAGAATAATAAAAAATATGATAAAGAGTTTGGAAAAAAAGATGCCAGAGACATCCATAGACACCAAAAATATAAGTTCCAGAGCTTTTGTTGGCGATGCCAGAATGCTCAAACTAGAAAATGAAAGCATTGACGCTATAATCACTTCTCCGCCATACCTCAATAACATTGATTATACAAAAGTTTATGCGATAGAAGAATGGATTGCTGGATTGGAGGATAGACCTGCAATCAGGTCATGGATAGGGCATACAAAATCAGACATAACGGCGGATGGACGTCCAATGACGTCGGTGGGCACTGCTTATTTTGAGGACATTAAAAAAGCATTGGAAGAAATGTTCAGGGTTTTAAAAAAAGGCGGCAAAGCCGCGATCATCGTCGGCAATGCATATGTTAATGGAGAAATAATAAACTCTGATGAGGTTCTTGCAAAGCAGGCAGAAAAAATAGGATTCACAACAAAAGAAATAGATGTAGTGAACAAACGCTTCGCGCTGGAAGAAAGGACAAAGAAAAAAGGTATTTTAAGAGAAAGCATGATAATATTGGAAAAGAACTGATTATTATGAATCGTCTGATATTTCTTGGATCCGGCGGGGGACGCCACATGATAAGGACACAGGAGAGGAAGACCGCAGGAATTTATGTTGAATTGGACAATATGAAATTCGTGTTTGACCCGGGGCCTTGCGCGCTTCTTACAGCGCTGCAATTAAAGCTGCAGCCTGAAAAATGGAACGGAGCGTTTGTCACGCACATGCATATAGACCATTGCTCTGACGCAAATGCAATTCTTGATTCCATTTCATCAAATGCAGCGCAACCTTTAATTATTGCTGAAAAGCATTGCATAGAGCCCAAGGATAAAAAAGAAAAAGTAAACGACTATTATCCCTGCATTTCTGCTTACCATCAAAACCTTTCAAAAGTTTACCCTATGGAAGCTGGAAAGAAAGTAAAAGTCAATAACATAGAAATTACTGCAGTTCGCGCTGACCATTATGATCCTACAATCGGATTTATAATAAAATCAAAAAGTTTGAAAATTGGCTTTACTTCTGATAGCGTATATTATAATGGTATGGAAAAATTTTACTCTGGATGCGATTTGCTGGTTGTTAATACAGCTATTCCAATGGCAATGGACTCTCCATCAAAACCATTTCCAAAATACCATATGGGGATAAAAGATCTTATAACGATGCTGAAAAATATGGAACAAAAACCCAAACTAACAGTTATAGACAGGCTGACAGGATTCATGGTACGGGCAAATATATGGAAGCAGGTTAAGATTGTTCAGGATGCAACAAAATGCAGAATAATAAGCAGCGAAGACCATATGGAAATTGACCTTGACGACCTAAATAAAAATCCACGCATTATCGGAAAATTGGCAGAGAAGGAAGAGAAAATAAGGCTGGAATAGTTCCTACATGATACATTGCTGCATCTTTTGCTGGAGATGCCATCAGGACATCCTCCACGATCGGCGATGAAGACGTCACGAGAGCTTTTGCCCCAATAAGCTCATGAAAAACTGCAATATGCCTGCCACGATTCCCGAACCCTGCGCTTCAGGCAACCTGGCAGCGCTGCCTGATACATTTGTGCACGGGCCTGAATTGCATCTTGAATCCTTGCAATCGACTTCCAAGACAGGCGCTAAACATGTAATGCTGCCGATGCAGGCGTCATAGTAGCACCTTTCCTGAACTGGCTTTGATGTTGCGGTTGATGGCTCAGTTCCTTCTCCTGAAGAAATTTCTTCGATTACTCCAAGGCTTCCTGGCGCGCCTGAGGTTAAGCGTGTTTCCTCACGCCAATCACAAACCCACTTGCCTAATTCAAGATATGGTTTTGTGCACCATGAAGGCTTTGCGGCAACATGTATATCTCTTGTCGCTGGAATCACAGCGTACGCAGGCCGCGGAGTTCCATTAAGGTATTTCACGCCATGATGAGGATATTCTCTGGCATAAAATACGCTGACCAATGGCACATTTGACATGTTTTTAAATATGTTGAATGCCTTCCCGAGCATTTGCTTTTGCTCTTGCTCTTCTGTTGCCGCACACAAAGGCATTTTGTCTGCTGTGCATCCGCCTGTGGAGTATCCGACTTCAGCTATAACTACAGGCATTTTTGACGGATAGCGGCTTGCAAGCTCATTGACATAGTTTTTTATGAAACTGATTTCACCATCAGCCTGCGGGTAGTAGTGAACTGATAAGTGACCGATGCTGCCTGCAAGGCCGTCAAAGTAATCAAATCCCCTGCGTTGTATGTCAGCCAGCGTTTCCGGCACAACATTCTTCCAAAGCCTGCACCCTTTGAACACATGGTCATATCTGGTAGAAGACTGGGCTGCTGTCAGTGTAATGCCAGGCGGCAGGTTTTCCCTTACAACATTGGCGCGCTTGCGCATATATTCAGCATAAAGCGGAATTTTCTCGCGGTCGTTGAGGACGATGGGGCTGGGAATGTTGCAACTTCTCAAAGTGCCGTTGACGATTTCAGCTGTTGCGCCATTTTCAATGTCCCAAAGATCGGCTTCGGTAAGCATTGAAACTTCGACGCTTGCGCCGGCCGGGATTATGTAGCTTATGTCGTTCTTCGCGTAGTCTGCCCATTTATTAATATTTTGCGTTTCATTTATGTCGCTTGCTCCCTTTGTAAAATTATAGCAGCCTGTCCTGTCCTGATTGAAATGAAGCTTGTAGGCTCTTGCAACGAAAATTTTGTCTGTATTTGATGTATAACTGCCTGTGCATGCGTCAAGCTCTTCGTACAAATGGGGCTTGCTGTTTGAGTTTGTCCTGTACTCCTCTGAGTTCAGCAATGAATTATACATTTCCCATTTGCTTGCGAGAACAAATCCCTGACTGTCTTTTGCGGTGAGCTGGCTTGTCCAATAGCTTAGCTCGCTGATTGTCGGCGTCCTGTCGAGCACGGCCACAAAAGCGCTTCTCACAAATTCTGACGCCGGCTGCGCGCCGGACTTTTCCCTCGCGCTTTCAAGCTGTTTGAAAAGCTCCCAAGGCGACATTTCGTTTCCAGGCGAAGACATGACTATTTGTATGTATTTGTTCTTCTCCGCTGCTTTCTGAAGGGCCAGTTTTAACATCTCGCGAGTGGAGTTCGGACCTTCCTTTACTTCCCAGTGCCATGCTCCCACCCGCACGCCGGTTGCTTTGGGGTCATCAAGTTCCTCAATAAACGCCTTATATGTGTTGTTGAAAGTCTGGGTGCCTCCTACAGCGCCGCGCGGGTCGAATGTGATAAACTGGCTGAAGCCCACGCGCTGGCGTACAACATAAGGAGCAATAATATTGTTAACAGAAACAGTTATGGCTTTCTCTGCTGTGTTGCCTGCCTTATCGTAGGCAATAACTTTGATGGCGTGAGATCCTGCCATGGCTCCTCTTGTATCCCAACGGGCATTGTACGGCGTGGCGTAGTCTGTATAGTTTGTTTGCAAGACACCGTCAACGTAGAACTCGACACGGTCAACGAACATGTTATCTATCGCACTTGAGGTAATCTTTATAACATCGCTTACCGTCGAGCCGTCAGCTGGTTCGATGACCTTGACCGTAGGAGGTGTAGTATCGGCTCCGGTATTGGAAACCTTTACTGTTACGGATGATTCTTGCGCGTTGTTGGAAGCATCGTATGCCCGAGCCACGATGACATGATTTCCATTCGGCACGGTTGCAGTCTCGAAACGGTAGATATATTTTCCAGAAGTTCCTGAAGGCGAAAAGCTCGTTGCCTTGTAGATGCCGTCAATGAAGAAATCAACTCCTGCGACAGCATTGTCGTCTGAAGCGCTTGCCTGGATATTCACGACCTCTTTGACAGATGAGCCATTGATAGGAGTGGTAATGGCTACGGAAGGTTTTACGCTATCACTCCGGATATTTTTCCCTTCCAGAAAATCCCTGACTGCAGCGTGACCCTGGTCACTGTCTTCAAACAAATCCCAGTGGTGGATGTTGATGAACTGGCCGTTGGGCGCATCAGGGTTGTCAAAGACTTGGTTTAGATGGGCCGTCCAAGCCGCTTTTAAGTTCGGCAACATTGTGTCGCCGAGCGCCCATGGAGGAGAACCGTGCGCCTTCAGTGCCTGCTGTACCTCTGTATCAATTCTGTGGCGAGGTACAAACGCACTCCATGTCGGTATTGAATATGAGGTAAATGAGGCTGGGAAATATGTTGGATTTTGATTATACAAACGACGTGTTCCATGTGTGTAAATTTTCTCTTTTGAAATGCCAGCATCGAACATTGTTTTGGCAAGCAATTCAGAATATCGCTGGGCAGTGCTGACCGCTACTTGATTGAAATCGGCACGTTTTGAACTCCCAGTAATGCAAATAGGATTACCAGTCGGACATTTTTTGCTCATATAAGAACGAAAACCAATACATTGCTCTTCAAGGTCGAGAGACTTCTTGTCACAGGCATTGTTGGTTCCCACTGACGCTTCCTGTGCGATATCCACACCGGCAAACAAATAGCCCTTGCCTTCGCGTTCCAAAGCATCTACTTCTTGTTTGACGACCGCAGTCACTTCTTGCAGGCTCTTTTGCAGTTCAGCGCGGATTTTAGGACTCTCAAGGTTGGGGGCAGGCGCACCGACCCAGAATCCGCCGCTGCCCCAGTCGCGCCAGCTATCTTTCATGGCACAGCTCGGGTCAAAACAGCTCCATTCGACATTGTGTATGTTCTCTGGATTGTATCCGGGCTTGTTCGGATCAAACCAATTCCACAAATCAGTTCGCGTATTCCAATGGATGACATCTAAAAGGTCTACGAGTACTGCAACGTCTTTTTCCCTAGCTAGCTTGAATTGCTGCCGGATTCTTTGTTTCGCGCCTTCGACACTGTTGAGATAAGACCCGCTCACCAGCGAGAACGCCAGACGGCGATTGCCTGATCCTCTACCAAGCGCAGTTATGATGTCGGAAACATTTTCAAGCGAAGTGGTGCTGATG
>JACQNW010000018.1 GCA_016202845.1 Candidatus Aenigmatarchaeota archaeon | reverse complement strand
TTTAGTTTTCATGAGATTCAATGTCCTTGTTGGAGAGGTAATGAAGACTGACATAAAGTCTCTTGGACCTGATGAAAATATTGAAAAAGCTGCAAAAATAATGCGTGACAACAAAATAGGCAGCGTTGTCGTGAAATCTGACAAAAATGTTGTCGGCATTGTCACAACTTCTGATATCGTATACAAGCATGTTGCTGACAAAAGAGGCAACAAACTGCAAGATATAATGACTACAGACCTTGTAAATATTTCTCCAAGGATGAATATAGAAGCAGCTGCAAAACTAATGGTCCAGAAAAAGATTGAAAAGATCCTTGTATTTGACAAAGGAAGCCTGGTAGGCATAATAACAAATAATGACGTCCTGAATGTGGAGCCCGCTCTGTTTGAAGTTCTTCTTGAAAGGCTTAAAATGGGCGGAGTGCCTCCTGCAGACATGAGCGAATATGCGCAATGTGAAGCTTGCGGCAATTATGACGACAGCGTTGGAGAAATAGAAGGCGAATACATCTGTGAGGAGTGCAAAGGGTAAAATGCACATGCAAAAAAATATCAAAAGTCTTTATCTACAATATTAAAATTTATAAAGATGACATTGCACCAAATAAACCAATTATTTAAAATCATAAATACAAATTCGTCAATGCTTTCATCAAATGTTTGCCCAATAAGCTATAAGATTGACTTCAATGTAGATATGGATGCGCTTGCTTTTTCCGGCCGTGAGACAATACAATTGGAAATAAAAACCCCCTGCAGGAGCTTTGTACTGAATTCAGCTGAACTAAACGTCAAAAACTGCAAAATAAACGGAACCCATGTTAAATTTGTCTTGGATAAGAATGCAGAGGAAATGAAAATAATCACGGACAAGAAAATAAAAGGGAAACATTTGCTGGAAATAGAGTTTGAAGCACCTTTACAGGAAAGCCTTGCCGGATTTTACAAGAGCTCCTATAAGACAAAAAAAGGGAAGAAGCACCTGGCAACAACACAGTTTGAGCCAGCAGACGCAAGGCGCGCATTCCCATGCTTTGATGAACCAGCAATGAAAGCAACATTTGACATAACAATCACAGCGCAGAAAAGTTTTGTTGTGATTTCAAACATGCCTGTTAAGCAGGAAGTTTTGTCAGAAGGCAAGAAAAAAAGCATATTTTACACAACGCCCAAAATGTCAACTTATCTCGTATACATGGGAGTAGGAGAATTTGAATTTTTGGCAGACAAGTATGAGGATATAGAGGTGAGGTTCGCAGCTTTAAACGGGAAATCCAAGCATGGGAAATTTGCATTAGACTGTACAAAGAAAGTTCTCGCCTATTACAATCATTATTTCGGCATAAAATACCCTCTTCCAAAGATTGATTTGATTGCAATACCCGATTTTGCGTCAGGAGCGATGGAAAACTGGGGTGCAATAACATTTCGAGAAGTGGAGCTGCTGTTTGATAAGAAAATAAACTCAACTGCGCGAAAACAGCGAATAGTCGAAATAATCGCGCATGAATTGGCACACCAGTGGTTTGGAAACCTTGTTACAATGAAATGGTGGAATAATTTATGGCTTAATGAGAGTTTTGCAACATGGATGGCTTTCAAAGCTACTGATGAACTTTACCCAGAATGGAACATATGGGAACAGTTTGTCAGTTCAACAACAACAGGCGCACTTTATCTCGATGCCCTAAAAAGCTCACATCCAATCGAAGTGAATGTAGAAAAACCACACGAGTTAAATGAGATTTTTGACTCAATAAGCTATAACAAAGGGGCCAGCATAATACGCATGCTTGAAACGCACCTCGGAGAAGAAATTTTTAGGCAGGGGATTGCAAAATATATTTCTGACAACAAGTACTCAAATGCCGAAACCAAAGACCTTTGGGACGGACTCTCTTTCTCTTCAAAATTTGATGTAAAAAGCTTGATGTCCAAATGGGTAAAATCCAAAGGATTTCCTATCTTAAATGTGAGAAAAGATGGGTCACGCCTTATGATTTCGCAAAAAAGTTTTTCTTACCTTCCCGGCATACAAAAGTCAAAATGGAAGATACCTGTAAAAATCTATTCTGATGTCATTTCAACATCGGTAATTTTTGATACCCTGTCAAAAAAAATAGACTTGGAAAAAGAACCAAAATTCTTTGTTGCTAACCATGGCAAAACAGGATTTTACAGGGTTGTGTACGATGAGGAGAATGTTGAAGCATTAAAAAATGCAGCCGCCCAGAAAAAGATCCCGGCATTTGACAAATGGGGGCTGTTAAATGACATGTTTGCACTGTCAAGAGCATGCAAAATAAAATTCAGCAAATACCTTGATTTGATAGAGGGCTTTCTTGATGATAAAGACTTCATTGTGCGCAAGGACATGTCAGACCACCTTTACAAAGCATTTGTTCTGCTAGAAGGCCCCCTGAAAGAAAGAGCAAGGTCTGTGGCATCAAAATTGTACGACTCAATATTAGCGGATGTTGGATATGACCCAGTAAAAGGAGAAAAAGAGACAGATGCATTGCTCAGAGCGTCAGTTCTTGCTGCATATGCAAGAATCGGAAACATGACAGTGGTCAATGAAGCAAGAAAAAGATTTTCCAGCGGAAGAGATATTCATCCAGACATAAAGGGCCCTATCTATTTGGCTCTGGCATGGAATGGAGACAGGAAAACCTACAGGACACTTTTTGACCTGTACAAAAATACAGAAATACCAGAAGAAAAAAGAAGGCTGCTGGCTGCATTAGCAAATTTTTCTGACAAGCCGCTGCTAAAAGAAGCTACAAGCCTTACTTTTTCAGAGCATGTTAAACCTCACGACCTGCCTGTTTTTGTGGCAAGACTTTTTGACAATCCGAATGCACTGGAATTGGCTTGGGAGTGGACAAAAAACAACTGGGACAGGTTGGAAAAACGATATGGGAGAGGCGGTAATGTAAAACTTTTGGAGAAATTAGTCGACAATCTCGGGACTTTTAGCCAAGAGAATTATAAAAGGGAAATTATAGCATTTTTCAAAAAAAGGAAGCATGATCATATCAGGAAAAGCCTTGAGCAGGCAATCGAAAGCATAGAAATCAACATACGATTCAAAAAGTTCAACTCTGCACCTTAGATTTTGGCCTGAAGGCGCTCTGAATTTCTTTCTTAAGATTGGCAGCCTTTGACCTGCACATTTTTGAGGTGTTAGAGTACGATGTCTTCATATAGTATTCTGCGAATGCCGCCGAGAAAAAACCGTCTTCTTTTATTGTTGTAACTATTTCTATTTTAACAGCAACTTGCAGTAATTTTGCTTCATTAAAACCCTTCATCGAAAAGTTTGCTGCAACATGAGAATAATTGTCTATAATCTCAGTCACTGAAAAGTCCAATACAGACCTATGTTCTGGGCCATCTGTCCATAACTCATTCTTAGACTCGACAACCCTACCCAAAACCGATAATTTATTTTTTAATGCATGAGATTTTTCGTACGGGTCATCAGCCTCCAGTTCAAATATGCCGTTATAAACTTCGTCATTTATGATCATGATTTTAATAAACGCATGCGGGTTATAAATAAAACTATTCTAGAAAATATATTTTTTAGCATAATAGTAACATTTTAAAAGCTTTTTTATTGAAGTCTTTATGTGCATTAACGTCCAAGGACGTGAATTCACCAGAAGTTTGCAATGATTATACTGATGGGATTTACATGATTCATAATTTATCATATTTATCCATGATGATTGTGTGATTACAACTACTTCTGAAAAGGACAGGAAAAAATGAGGTGATAGGTATGGCAAAATTGGCACAAAATTTTGCTAAATACATGATTCATGCAAAGATGAATGCAAAAGGCATGGTTGAAAGACCAGATGTCATTGGCGCAATTTTTGGACAGACAGAAGGCCTGCTGGGAGCAGACCTTGATCTTAGAGAACTCCAGCATACAGGAAGGATAGGAAGAATAGAAGTAAACTTGAAAGCCTCCAACGGCAAATCTTTTGGTGAAATAATACTTCCTTCAAGCTTGGATGCCAGCGAAACTTCGCTGATAGCTGCAACTCTTGAAACAATAGACAAGGTAGGGCCTTGTGATGCTGAAATAGAGGTCATGAAGGTCGAAGATGTCAGAAGCCAAAAAAGGCAATATGTGATCGAGAGGGCAAAGGACATACTCAGAAGCATGATGGATTCTGACATGCCAGATACGATGAAAATCGCTGAAATGATAAAAGAAAGCGTCAGAACCATGGATGTCCAGAATTATCACGGCCTCAGCGCAGGCCCTGAATTGCTTAGCTCAGAAGAAATCATAATAGTAGAAGGCAGGGCGGATGTTGTAAATCTTTTGAGGAATGGGCTGAAAAATGTAATAGCAATCGAGGGCAGCAAGATCCCTGATGCTGTCATAGACCTGACAAGGCAAAAAACAACAACTGCATTTCTGGACGGAGACAGGGGCGGAGACCTGGACCTTAAAAAACTGCTTGTTGTTGCTGATGTAGATTTTGTTTCAAGAGCACCAATTGGAAAAGAGGTAGAAGAATTGACAAAAAAAGAGATTTTCAAATGCCTAAGAGACAAAGTTCCAATGGACCAGTCTGAAAAGACGACGGTTGCTGCACAGGAAGCGCAGGAAGAAAAAAGCGCAAAAAGCAGCGTTGGAATTGATGAAAAAATGAAAAGCTTTTTGGCATCTGCTCTAGACGATCTTGTGGGAACCAGAGCTGCGTATCTTATCGATAAGAATATGCATGTACTGACGAAAATACCGCTGTCAGAGATAAATGACGTAATAGGCGATTTTAGAAATGTGCATTCGATTGTTTTTGACGGCAAAGTTAACCAGGACATAGTTGATTTGGCCGCTAGCAAAAGCGTGCCGTGCATAGTAGCGGTAGGATATAAGGAAAAGGTCAGCAACAAAGGCGTCAGCATCCTTACGCCGAAGGATCTGAGATAGCCCTTTCTTTTACAAGCAAAAGAACTTATCTGTAAAGAAATCCATAGTGGAAAGAAAAGTATCATTATGGCTGAAGGTACTTTGTTGGAAAATCTTACCAGAATGTCGTACTGCTTAGCTATATTTTAGCAAAGGCTTCCACCATTTTTTGTTTTCCCTGTACCATTCTATCGTAGCAGACAGTGCTTCATTGAAATTTGTGGAAGGCCTCCACCCTTTTCTTCGAAGCAAATTCCAGTCCATTGCATACCTAAAATCATGACCAGGCCTGTCTTTTACAAATTCAATCATGTCTAATCCAAGCCCAAAATTTTCCAAAACAAGCTTTGCAATTTCAATATTTTTCTTTTCGTTTCCTGTTCCTATATTTACGACATTGCCACCATTAAAATCATTGTTTATTATAAAATTAATTGCAGATGCATGGTCATCTACATGAACCCACTCTCTGATGTTTTTCCCATCACCATAAATTTGCAGCTTTCTGCCTTCTATAATATTTGTTATCGATCTTGGAATGAATTTTTCCGGATATTGGTGATGCCCAAAAACATTACAACTACGTACAATTTTTGCATCTAAATCATAAGTCTTTATGAATGACCTAACCAGCAAATCAGCAGAGGCTTTTGATGCTGCATAAGGGCTATTTGGGAGAAGGCTGTCTGTTTCCCTGAACCTTCCATTATCAACAGATCCATAAACCTCATCGGTTGATATTTGAATAAGTTTTTTACTGAATTTTCTTGCTGCTTCAAGAAGCATGAAAGTACCAAGAACGTTTGATTTCACAAAGGTTTCACCGCTTTTAATAGACCTGTCTACGTGCGTCTCTGCGGCGTAATTCACCACTATATCCGAGTTTTTAACCAGTTTCTCTACCACAAATTTATTAGAAATATCTGCTTTAACAAATTTGTGGTTGGTACCGGACAAATTTGATTTGTTTCCTGCATATGTAAGCTTGTCTATTACTGTTACATCATAACTGGCAGACGCGTTCGCATCAGTTTGCTGTTCAGACATTTTTCTTACAAAAGCAGAGCCCATGAATCCTGCTCCGCCTGTAACCAGCAATTTAACGGGCATAAAATCACTTTATAATCCCCTTTTCAAAATCCTCTTCTTCATATTCTACCTGCTCGTCCAGAAAATCCGGGTCGTATGGCGGCTCCGGATAGTTTATGAGCCATGCATCTTCGTCGCCTATGTTTATAATGCCGGTTGCTATGTTCTTTGGTATGAACAGCCTCTCAGGCTTTTTTGAATCCAGAATATGCTCTTCTTTTTCCTTGGTATAAACGTTGTAAAGTGTTATCTTCACCTTGCCTTTTACACACATGTATCTGGCCTCTCTTACACGATGCAGATGGTACCCTTTATGGTGCCCCTTCCTGACGCATGAAAGATAGACCAGTGTTTTTTTGCCGTCCTCGCCCTTGAAAAGCTCTATTAGAAATCCATTCTCCCCGCCGTCAAGGTTAAAAGTAGGCACCTTTTTCCCAGGTTCTTTATGCGCAATCATACGATCATCTGCAGTTTTTACTAAGATGCAAATACTTAAATGGTATTCTATCATAGACCTACAATATGCAGATTAAACGCGTAATTGTGACCGGCGGAAACGGCCTGCTTGGGCGGTACATTTCAGCGCAAAGAAAAGATGTCGTTTCATTGTCGAGAGCTGATCTGGACATAACAGACATGAGCGCTGTTTCAAAAGCTATTTTCAAAGGAGCGGCATGCGTCATTCATTGCGCTGCCCTGACAGATGTTGATTACTGCGAATCACACCCCGAGGACGCTGAAAATGTAAATGCTTTTGGCACAAAAAACATTGCAGAAGCCTGCAGAGCAGCCGGCGCAAAGCTAATCTATCTTTCTACTGATTTTGTATTTGATGGGGCCAAAACTACGCCTCTGACGTCCAAGCACACAGGCGTATACAAAGAGGAGGACGAGCCGAACCCCATTTCCATCTATTCCAAAACAAAACTGAAAGGCGAAGAATTTGCCAAAATTACAGACAAATGGGTTGTAGTAAGAACATCTGTAGTATACGGCAATGAACAAGGCAAAAGACATCAGGCCAAACCCAAGAAATTTGTAAATTGGGCGATTGGTGAGCTTAACAATGGGCATAAAATAAGGGCAATACATGACGAGTTCAATTCACCAACGTTTGCCGGCGACCTGGCAGCTGCCCTGCTTAAGCTTGCAGACTCTGACTTCGGTGGAATTGTCCACTGCGCAGGAAGCGAGCGCATATCAAGGTATGACTTTGCCCTAAAAATTGCAGATGTTTTTGGAAAGGATAAAAGCCTTATTGAGAAGGTTAAGTCTGAAGATCTTAAGCGGCTGGCAAGAAGGCCAAAGGACAGTTCGCTGGACATCAGCAAGGCAAAAGAAATGGGAATACAGATGTCTGATGCCAGTCACGGGCTTGAAAAAATGAGGGAAGAGTTGATGAAAAAATGAAAGGTGTAATCTTGGCTGGAGGAAGCGGAACACGTCTAAGGCCGCTCACCAAAGTGACAAACAAGCACCTTTTGCCGGTTTATTCGAAACCAATGATTTACTACCCGATACAAACACTGCTTAATGCAGGGGTCAAGAAAATACTGATCGTAACGGGCAATGAAAGTGCCGGCGATTTCATGAAACTCTTGGGTTCAGGAAAAGAGCTTGGCGCCGAATTCACATACAAGCTCCAGGACGGGTCGTTTGGCATCGCCCATGCGCTAAGCCTTGCAGAAGATTTTGTAGGAAAAGAGAAGTTCATAGTAGTCCTTGGCGATAATGTGATAGAAGACAACATATCCGAAGCTGCAAAAGACTTTGAAAGCAACAATTATGACGGATTAATCTTTCTAAAAAGCGTGCATGATCCGGAAAGATTTGGAGTTGTTGAATTAAGCAGCGATAAAATAACAGGAATTGAGGAAAAACCAAAACAGCCAAAAACCAATTTTGCTGTCACTGGCGTTTATATGTACTCACCGTCAATTTTTGACATAATAAGAAAATTAAAACCTTCGGCAAGAGGAGAGTTGGAAATAACAGACGTTAACAATGCCCTTATTGAAAGGAACAAATTGACGCACAAAATGCTGTCAGGTTTTTGGAGCGACGCAGGCACCTTCCCATCCTTGTTCAGGGCTTCAGAATTTGCAAAAGAAAACGAAGAGCCTTCTTCTAATAGCAAAGAACATTAATTTTTGATATTTACTATAAGAAATAAATATGGAAAAGAAAGAATGCAATTCATCTATTTTAAAAGATTTCGAGCATCAAAGAGCACATGTGGAAAGGGCAGAAGATAAGCGTTGTACTTCCGACTTATAATGAGAAGGAATCTATAAGGCAGTGCATAAACGATTTTTTTGCTACAAAAGTTGTTGATGAAATAATTGTTGTCAACAACAATGCTGCTCCTGGCACTTCAGAAGAAATCAAAAAAACAAAAGCCAGGCTTGTTTATGAACCAAAACAGGGATATGGCTATTCTATTCAGAAAGGATTGGCAGAAGCAAAAGGAGATTTGATTATAATTTCCGAGCCTGACGGCACCTTTGAAGCAAAAGATATTTTCAAATTTCTTGCATATTCAGAAGACATTGATGTTGTCTCTGGAACAAGAACGACTCAGGCCCTTTTATGGAAGGATGCCAACATGGGTATTTTCCTTAAATGGGGAAACTGGTTCATCGCCAAGCTTGTTGAATTCATGTTCAACACAACGCATCTCAGTGATGTTGGATGCACTTACAAGCTCATAAAAAAAGACGCACTTGACAAAATTATAAACAACTTTAGGATTGGCGGGTCTTCCTTTGGCGTAGAGATGATGTTATTGATAGTACAAAATAAAGAAAAAATAATTGAAATTC
>JACQNW010000021.1 GCA_016202845.1 Candidatus Aenigmatarchaeota archaeon | reverse complement strand
TAGCAAATCAAGATAACAATAGTCTAAATTTGCTCGAAGCGGTAGAAGTAAAAAAGGAAAATTCCTTGCCAAACAAAATACTTTCCTTGCTCGCAGAACAGCCTTCTTATCCTAGGGAGATTTCCAGGCAGCTA
Organism: Candidatus Aenigmatarchaeota archaeon; assembly: GCA_016202845.1. Lineage (GTDB taxonomy): Archaea > Aenigmatarchaeota > Aenigmatarchaeia > GW2011-AR5 > GW2011-AR5 > JACQNW01. Next base: position 7,897 of record JACQNW010000021.1, on the reverse strand, counting down.
AAGGCCGACAAGCAGCAGGTTTATTATCACATAAGACAACTTGAGAAAAAAGGTCTTATCAAGATTTCTCATCGGGAGGATATAGGCGGCACATTGGCAAAATATTACAGGCTTGCGGCGCCTGCTTTTGTAACTGTCTATGGCCAGATGAAGCCTGCGACACACATACCAAGATCTTCTGCAGGCGTTTTGTCAGGCCATATAAGAAACGGAATGCTGGACTCTATAGTTGTCATAGGCTCTCCTGATCCTCACGGACCTGAAAGAGCAAGGTCAAGAGACATTGCTTATGTGGCAGATCTTTGCTTGTTTTTGGGGACTTTTGTTTCAAAATATGAAAAGCCAAAAGTTCTGTTCGATACAAACGTTCACTTGCACGATTTGCAGGAGAACATTATTCTTATCGGCGGTCCGATAACAAACAAGGTCACGAAAGACATCAATGAAAAGCTGCCGGTCAGGTTTGACAAGAACAGGAATATTTACTCAGCAGTGACCCGAAGGGTTTACAAGAACGATTACACCGGGTTTATCCTTAACATAGAAAATCCATTCAACCCTAAGAAAAGACTGCTTCTTCTTGCTGGCAAGCGGTTTTACGGCACCCATGCCGCAGTGCTGGCACTGATGAAAAAATTTTCAGAAATAAAAAAACAGCATACGATTGTAGAAGGCCTGGACGAAGACGGTGATGGTGTTATCGACAATGTCAGGCTGCTTGATTGAATGGCAATAGAGATGTTTGTACTGTCATAACAACCACTAAAATTAGTTTACTTCCGTTTCTTTTTATTTTTAGAAGATTTTCTTGTTTTCTTTGGTTTTTGTTTTCTTGTTTTCTTTGGTTTTGGTGTTTTCTTGCTTGCAGCAACAGGATGCCTGGCAGTGTTTTCAACTTCTCTTTCGGGTTCAACTTTTACTTCAGGGGCTGGCATTGATATAACAGCTGCCGCAGCCCTTGCTTCCTCTTCCTTGGCCTTGCTTTCAACTTCTTCCTCTATGTTCAGGGCCTCTGCCATTTCCTTGTACCTGTTTCTTATTGTTACTTCTGTCACTCCCACAACGTCGCCTACTTCTCTCTGTGTTTTTCTTTCACCTTCAAGCACAGAAGCTATATAGATGGCAGCTGCTGCGCATCCTGTAGGCCCCTTGCCAGAAATTACATCCTTTTCCTTGGCAGCCTTCAAAATTTTAATGGCCCTGACCTGTGTTCTGTCTGAAAGTTTCAGCATTGACGAGAACCGAGGTATATAGCTTTCTGCCCTTGCAGGCAGTATTCTGATATCTAATTTCCTAGAAATATATCTGTACGTTCTTCCAAGTTCCCTTTTTCCAATGCCAGAAGCCTGGGATATTTCTGTCAGAGTTCTTGGCGTTTCGTATTCTCTGGATAGTGAATAAACAAGAGCTGCAATTATAGATTCTATTGATCTACCCCTGACTAGGCCTTTTTGCAGGGCCTTTTCGTAAAGCTTCGCAACTTCCTCGTGCAGCGTTTTTGGCAAGCCTAAGTATGATATTAATCTTTGTAATTCGGAAAGAGCAAAGCTCATGTTTCTGTCCTTTGAAGTAAGCAGTCTTTTCTGCCATTTTCTTATTCTGAAGAACTGGGATCTTTTTTTGGCAGGCACTTTGAAAAGTTCGGTCGTCCCCTTGCCTATTTCTGTTGTTAACCCTTTGTCATGCCTCTTATGCGTCAGCGGTGCGCCTGTTCTGGCCCTCTTGACCTTCTGGTCATGGTCAAAAGCTCTCCAGTCCTGTCCGGTATCAACCATGCTCTCTTCTAGCACTAACCCGCACTTTGCGCATACTTTTTCAGCCTTTTCCTGGTCTCTATAAAAATGTGTTGAGCCACATTCAGGACATTTATCCATTATCATCACCAAATCAGCCTTTTCCGATAGGTTACCACTGTTTTGTAATATAATATAACCTATAGGCTAGACAGAATACTTTATACCGAAAAGTACTTAAAGATTGTGCTATTTTTACCAAAACGCTTTAAAAAGGCATTATTTGTGCAATTTTAAGCCGTTTCTTACAAGTTTATCTCTATGCTTTCCATTTTGTCCTTTGAAAGGATAGCCAGAAAAGCCGGAATTAAGCGCATATCCAGGAAGGCTTTGCAGGAGCTTCAGGAAATGATAGACGACGAGGCTTCTGAAATAGCGGCCATGTCTGTGCAAATCAGCAAGCATGCCGAGCGCAATACTGTCATGGACAGGGATGTCAGGCTTGCCGCAGGACTTAAGGATCAATAATTTTGTTCAGATGGATTATTATGTTTCATATGTTTCATCGCTATGTCAGGTCTGATGGCAGCTCTATTACAAATACTGAATTGATGAGGGTGGCAAATTCAGCAGCCATGGAGTTGAGAGCCGCTTTGAACCTTGATCTAGCAGACGATGGAAACGAATTAGGCGTACGCTACAATGGCGAAGTTGATAAGCTAAATGATGCAATGCGCAAGCAAGGTTATCGTCCTGTAGAACAAGCTTCCAAGCTATAAATATTTCAACCTACAATAGGAATTCTGTTGATAACATTCAGAGATAAGTTCTTTATGATCTCCATTTTGTCGACCAGAGCCGACATATGTGGATGCAGTCATCCACAAAACTTTGGAGTTTTGTAAAGATCTTTGAGGCAACGACGCTACCACCGGCGCGTACGCGTTCATACACCTTGCGTCTACACAGTTAGAAAAGAAAAGGCATTTACCATGTCCGAAAAAAAACAAACCGAGATTAAAAAACTGAAGACAGGCAGCTTTTGTCTTGTTGATGAAGTGCCTTGTGTTGTGGATAAGGTGCAAAAATCGAAGGCAGGAAAGCACGGCGCTGCAAAGGCGCGCTTATTTGCTTCCGGCATATTCACAGATGTAAAGAAAATCATAGTCAAGCCGGCCGATACATCCATTGATGTGCCTGTTATAGAGAAAAGATCCATGCAGGTTCTTGCTGTTTCTGAATCTAATGTTCAGCTGATGGATATGGAAGACTACTCTCAGGTAGAGGTTCCAAAATCCGCAGAGATAGAAGTGCATGAGGGTGACGAAGTCCTTGTCTGGAGATTTGGCAAGTATTTCATGATAAAAGGAAGGAAGTAAGCTTTTTTTATTCTGGAATAACTATATTTTATGGGCATAAAGTTATTTGGCAATTTTTTTGAAGATTATCCTGTTTTTGCGTTCCTGATCAAGTTCAATTTATTTGCCCTGCCAATGTATGCTGCTATTTTATTGGAGTTTGACTTCTACATCCTGCAGCAATTTACTGCGAATATAGTTTATTCCCTGCTGCAGTTTCTGAACTTCTCGCCTGTAATAGATGGAGTAATGATCACAATACCTGTGCAAAATGGCACATGGGCTGCTCTTATGAGTTCTGCCTGCACAGGATGGAAAAGCGCCCTTCTGTTTCTTGCTCTTGTCGCAGCCACGCCAGGCAAGTCGATGCATGTGAAGAAAATAGCGCTGATATTTGTACCAATAATTTTGGTCGTCAATATTATTCGTATTGTATTCATGTTTTGGGTGGCTTCAGCTGATCTGGCTTATTTCGAACTTGCCCATTCCCTGATTTGGTCCTGGGGGATGATCTTTACAGTTTTTGGGCTCTGGATTTTATGGATGCTGAAGAGTACCTCCGAAAGCAGGGTTATAGTGAACCAACAAAAGAAACCCGACTAGAATTTGTTGCTTCACATATAGCTCAAAAGGAATTAATATCCTTTTATTTCCTTTTAGAGCTATAAGCCAACGTATTACAGTCCATCCTGAGTGTATTGCAAAGCCACTGTGTTTCAACTTTCGGAGGTACTGTAAAATCACTGGCGTGAGCAGCATTGCCTGATGGCATGCTGCTAGCTGCCCTATGCACTGACAAGTGCATAGGGCTACGCCAGTGATTTTTATTGAGCATTTCTAAAGAGCCCTTGAAACTTATTTATACCAGCCAGCGACAATTAAAATGTATGTCGGATGTGAGAAAGCTAGAGGAAAAGCTCAACAATCTTGAGTCAAGATTAAAGGCGGTTTTTGAAGAGCTGGAAAAACGGCTTAATGAGCTGGCAGCTAGCCATGCTGACAATTTAGAAAGCAGATTTCAGGAGCTTGAAGACATTGTTTTGCTTGTTCAGGTAGAGCAGATGAAACTCGTGGAAAGAGTGAATTCTTCCATTGATATAAGCTTTCCTAGCAGCGCTGCAACAGATTCCAGAACAACAGAGCTTGAAAGGCTGGTGCACCAGATAGCAGAAAGAGTTGATGCTGTTGAAAATGCTGAAACGTCTAAGGCAGACTTTCATGCGCCAAAAAGTGATTTTATAGAGCCAGAATACAGGGCGCACACGCTTGAGAAGCTTCAGAAAATACTGGCTGGCTAAGGTGAATATATGGACAGAATTGATGATTTGGAGCAGTCACTGATTACGCTTGCAAAGTTCGTGAAGGACGAGACATGCAAATTGAAAACTGAAAATGAAAATATTAAGTCTTCTTTTAGTTCTCCATCTAGGAGTCCAAGCGGCAAGGTGATTGAACTCGAAGCAAAAATTAATGACGTGCAGAAAAGAATGGCAGCGCTCATGCTAAAAAGCAATGACCAAAAGCCTTTGGATTATAGCGCCAAAATTTCAAGCCTTGAAAGCAGGGTAGAAGATCTGCAGAATAATGCTTATTCTATAAAGTCTGAACATACGTGGGAAGAAAAGTTTGCTGTACTTGAGCAAAAGATTGAGGCAGAATCCGTGCAGGCCTCTGGCGCGCTGGAATCGCAGATAAGCGCGCTTGCATCAGAGATTCAGAAAGTGAAACAACAGATGGAAGAAGCAGGCTCGAAACAGGATGACGCAGGCGCAAAATACTATATGGAAAAGTTGAGCGAACAAATGTCTGTCCTTGAAAATGAATTGCAAAACAAGGTTGAAAATGCCCGATCGGTTCTGGATGACGAGTTCAAGAACAGGCTGGACGGGCTGAAAATGGTACTGGAAGAGGAGGCAAAAAGGGTTGCACAAGAAAAAACAAAAGAAGCAAGCCTTGCCAGGGAAATGTCTGAAATTCGTGAGGAGTCCTTCGCAGAAGAGGCGTACCTGGACAGGAAGCTTCAGGATGCTGCTGCTAAGATTGAAAAATCCCTTGATTCTGCAGATTTTGATAAACGGGTAGACAAAAAATTGGAAGAAATGAATGAACAAATTTCTCTCAAAATGCATGCCCTTGAAACGCTTGAAAACAAGATGAACCAGGTGTTGCAGGAAAAAATGGCAAAGGTCGAGCAGGATGAGCGTAATCAAGGGTCTGATTATGATAAAAATCTAAGCACAAAAATGGAAGAGTTGGAGGAGAAGATAACTCTTAAGCTTCATGCCTTGGAAAGCCTCGAGAATAAAATGAATGAAATGATTAACAGGAAAGTTAACATGGTCGAGGAGGATGAAAGCCTTGGAGTGGCGTCTGCCGACAAAAAGATACAGGATTTGCACATGACTGTGGCAGAAATGCAGAAAGATCTTTCGCAAATAAAAAGCGGCGATGTTCTCGAGGAAAAGGCTTTCAGGAAAGACCTGGATGCCTTGAAAGGAAGGGTCAAATTTTTTGACGATCATATAAAAACAATTGCAATGAAGCACATGACAAAGCAGCTGGAAGAATTTGCCCGTTATCTTGATGGGAAAATACCAGAGGTTGTAACAATAGAAGAGTTCCAGAGGCACATGGATATGCTGAACAGGAAAATATCAGCAATAGAAGCTCCTGATACAGCGCAGATAATGCAGAGGATTGGGGCTATGGAAAAGGAGATCAGGGATGTGCTTGCAGGGCTGAAGGATGTCTATTACCAGATGCCAAAGTTCGTAGAATAGTTATTTTCTTCTTCTGTAGGATTCGGCATTTTCCTTTGGTTTTTTTAAAGCTTTCTGTGCCACTAAAACTATGCCAGGGTACTTCAGCATATTGCGGCCCAGCGTCTGCTTTCTGTCGGCTTTTGCAATATTTGTAGGCTCTATAGTGGCAGGATCTATAGCTTTTCCGTTGTTTGTACTTTACGCAATAATAGCATCTTTCCTGATAACAGGCGCAGGAAATGCAGTCAATGACATTTTCGACGTCGAAATAGACAAAATTAACGCCCCGCATCGTCCCATTCCTGCAGGAAAGATAAGCACGAATTCAGCATGGTTTTATTTCATGATTTTAGAAATAATAGGCCTTGTTTTTGCTGCAATGATAAATATGAATTTCCTGTTGATTGCTGTAATAAACTCAGTTCTTCTTTTCATATACTCTTGGAAACTGAAGCCTGTGGCGCTAATTGGCAATATAACAGTCGCCTTCTTGGCAGCTTCAAACTTTATAGCAGCAGGATTGATACTGTTTAATTACTCAGCACTTCCGTATGCGATCCTCATCATCTCTGCAATATCATTTTTCGGGACTCTTTCCCGTGAGCTGATAAAAGACACCGCAGATGTTAAGGGTGATAGAGCAAAAAATTCAAAAACATTGCCAGTTTTGATCGGCGAAAAGAAAACACTTGCACTGGCTTACATCATCCTTATGTTAACAGTGATATCCCTTGCACTGCCGGTATATCTAAACCTGTTCACGTACGTCTATCTTGTCGGCGCAGTGCCTGCTGTCCTGCTTAGCTTGTACGCCATGAAAAAGAAGCCCGAAAAATCACACAAGTATGTCAAGATGGCCATGTACTTTGTGATCTTAGGGTTCGTTCTTGGAGCTGTGCTTTAGGTTTAATATGTTTGTTTCATATATTTTTCATGGTTCGCCTGGAACATTATGGTACTGTCCTTGACCCGACAATAGAATTGGTGGAAGAACTTGCAGATAGCGGCGAGGCAGAGCTGCGCGTGCCTTTGCATCCTGAAGCAGTAGGCATGGCTATCGATATCAAATCAGTGCTGCGGGAACTCTACAAGTATCACAGTTTTTATGTTTCTATTAATGGGTACAAATTGCTTTTTGTTGCAGAAGAGGACGAATACAGCGACAAGGCAAAAAAGCTTTTTGTAAAGGTTGTTTTTGAAAAAGGAAAATTCAATATGCCGAGCCTCAGAGACTTTGCAAGCTATCCTTCAACCACAATTCTTGACATAAAGGAAGAGGAACGCAACGGAATAGATTTCAAGACAAGGGTGAGCATAGATTCTGTTTCAACGCCCGAAGGCAAAAGGCCGCAAAAAAGTGCGTTTATGGATCGGCTGGCTGGACAAGGCGTTAAAATGCCTCCTATAAAAAATAGGATCAGGCTGAAGGTGATGTACCAGAGCATTTCTTCGTATCCAATCCCAACAAATTTTCAAAATTTCCCGCCCATGGGAACTTATGATAACAGTTCTGGCGAGATGCGCTTTATTTATCCTGTTTCCTTGTCTGGAGAGCACAGGCTTTCCAAAAGGGCATGGGAATTGTTTCAGCTACCTGCTTTCTGGGACGGCTGGTCTTCTTACTCTTCTATAGCCGTTAAAAAAATGAGCGGCGAGTTCTCGTATGAGGATGCTGCAAAAAGTTATTCAACAGACCCGGATACGATCGAAAGGCATTCCAAAAAGGCAGAACGGACGGTCGGAGTTCTTATAGACACGTTAAGAAGCAAAAAAAGCCCTTTTGAAGTTGCCTATAAAGTCGGTTGCCCGCCGGAATACATGCATTTGTACCTGAGAAAAATTATGAGAACAATAAGGCATGTCTGCAATCCCTCTTCGCTGGCAGATCCGCAAAAAAGAGCATACCTTGAAAACCTGTCAAAATCATGCGCGGATTACGGCGTGCGGATTACAGCAGAAGATCTGGCGCGTTTGCCTGTCCTGTAGGCTTATAGTGAACCAAACAAATAATGCCGATATTATAATTTGCTTCACTATATGTGAC
>JACQNW010000017.1 GCA_016202845.1 Candidatus Aenigmatarchaeota archaeon | reverse complement strand
GTGAAAACATATGGCTTTGCAATACACTCAGGATGGATCACAATACTTTGGCTTTAACCCTACTTTCGGAGGTACTGATTAAAAGACCTCTTTCCCCTTTTTGTAAGCTAGAGTTTTCCAGATTTCCAGTATTATCAGTATAGAAACAGACACAGCTATTATTTCCACCCAGTCCATGAATGCCAGAGGTACTGTGCCGAATATTTCATTGAAGAATGGCAAATAAACAACAGCTACCTGCAGGAAGAATGAAGACAACAGAGCTGCTATCATTTCTTTGTTGTTAAACAAGCCAATTTTATGCAAAGGCGTGTTTGACCGCATGCTTAGAGCTAAGAATAATTCAAACAGCACAACAGTAGTGAATGCAGCTGTTTGCGCCTTGTTTATGTCTGCCAGCTCTGAATAAAATTGCAAAAGAGTGCCGACAGCAAATATTGCTGCAACTACGGCAATAAACAAAATAGATTTTTTATTGAGTATTTTCTCCTTTGGATTTCTTGGCTTTCTTTTCATAATATTTTTATCAGGATGTTCAACGCCTAATGCTAGAGCAGGCAATCCGTCTGTCAATATGTTTATCCATAATAGCATCAAAGGAAGCAAAGGCAACGGCAGGCCAAGAAGAATTGCAGCAAAAACTATTGCCACCTCGCCTACATTTGCGCTCAGCAAATAGTAGACAAATTTTTTAATGTTGTCGTAAATTGCCCTGCCTTCTTCAATCGCTGAAACTATAGTGGAAAGATTGTCATCCGTCAGCACCATGTCAGCGGCTTCTTTTGTGACATCTGTGCCGCTGCCGACTGCTATGCCGATGTCTGATTTCTTGATCGAAGGCGCGTCATTTACCCCGTCGCCGCTCATGGCGACTATGTTTCCTTTTTTCCGCAGGGCTTCTGTAATTCTCAGCTTCTGCTCAGGCGATGTCCTTGCATATACTGTTATATTTTCAACAACAGATTCAAATTCCTTGTCATGCATTTTTTCAAGCTCTTCGCCTGTTATACTAAATTCTATGTCAAGCCCGATTTCTTTGGCAATAGCAACTGCTGTATTCTTATGGTCGCCTGTTATCATGACGACCTTCATTCCGGCCTGCTTGCAAACAGCTATCGCATCCTTGACCTCAGTCCTTGGGGGATCGATCATCGCCTGCAAGCCGACAAAAACAAGGTCATCTTCTGCAAACCGGCTTTCAGCAGAAATATTTTTGTATGCAAAAGCAAGAACCCTCAAAGCTTCGTTCGTAAAAGCCTGATTAGCGTCCATTATTGCTTTCCTGTCGGCGTCAGTAAGGTCTGAAATGCCCGAATCAGTGTATATCTTGTTGCATTTTTCCAATACTACCTCGGGCGCGCCTTTTGTGTACATGATGCTAGAGTTATTGTTTTGGCAAAGAACTGACATCATCTTGCGTGAAGACTCGAAGGGGATTTCATTTATTCTTTTGTAATTCTTGCGCAAGTCTTCAACATCCTGCTGCTTTGCCGAAATTATCAATGCAATTTCTGTTGGATCGCCGATAGCTTCGCTATCGGCAAGCTTTGATGCACTTTGTGAATCGTTCACAACTGCATCGTTGCATAAAACACCAATTTCAAACAACAACTTATTTTCAATTTTATTATTCGAGTCCATGGACTGGTTGTTATAGAAAATTTTCCTTACCGTCATTTTGTTTTGCGTTAGTGTACCTGTCTTATCGCTGCAGATGACAGTTGCCGATCCGAGAGTTTCGACAGACGCAAGCTTTCTTACTATTGCTCTCTTGCGCGCCATCCTCATGAGGCCTATTGCCAAAGTAATTGTAACCACAGCCGGCAATCCTTCGGGTATTGCCGCGACTGCCAAGGATACAGCAACCAAAAACATTTCTACCGTTGAATTGCCACGCAAAAACCCTGCGGCAAAAACAACCGCAGATATAACCATGATAATAATTCCCAGTTGCTTGCCTAAAGATTCAAGCCTTAATTGCAAAGGCGTAGACTCATCAGGCTCTGAAAGTTTTTCGGCAATTTTCCCGAACTCTGTTTTCATACCTGTTTCTATGACGACTGCTGTGCATCGGCCATATACAACAGTTGTTCCGGAAAAGATAATATTTTTCCTGTCTGCCAATGCTGATTCTGATTTTACATTATCAAGAGACTTTCTTGCAGGCTTTGATTCGCCTGTTAGGACTGCTTCGTCAATTTTCAGGTTCATTTCTTCCAGTATTCTTGCATCGGCCGGGACTTTTGACCCTGCTTCAAGATAAATAATGTCTCCTGGAACAAGCAGAACAGAATCAACAACAATTTTCTTTCCATTTCTTACAGCAACTGTCTTTGGTGCAGTCATTTTTTTCAATGCTTCCAAAGAATGCTCGGCCTTGTTTTCCTGAACAAATCCAAGAATGGAATTCAGAATAACTATTGCAAAAATTGCTGCGGCATCTATGATTTCTCCAACAGCAAAAGAAACAATTCCAGCTATGATCAGAATAACAACAAGAAAATTCCTGAACTGATTTAAAAACAAAGAAATCTTGCTTTTCTTTTTTGCTTCCTGAAGTTTATTTTGCCCATATTCCTTGATGCGTGCGGATGCTTCCAAATCAGAAAGTCCATCAGCAGAAGACTTTAGTTGTTTCAGCGTTTCTTCTATGCTCAAAGAATGCCAGGCATTCAATCCACTTCCCATGATGTTTTTTGTCAGGAGCAGTATATTTAGCTTATTTTATCTTAGAAAAGTCTTTGTTTATTATTATAGGATGTACTGCTTCCAGTTCCTCCCTACAATAAGGCATATCTGGCAGAGTGTTATAGAAATATATTTTCTGGCCAAGAACATGAGCGAACCCTATTTCCATAAGCGTGTTTGCACCAACATAATTTTTAATTCCGTTTTTAGTTAAATTCAATACCAATACAGCGTCTGCCCCTTGCATCAGATCCCAGAATTCTTTGATTGTGTCGATTTCTCCACCTCGCTGCTCTTTTTTAACATTTTCCTTTTGCTTTTTTGTTTTACCTAAAAAGGCAGGATGAAATGCTGTAATGAAAGCTTTGTGACCTCTTTTATTAAGTTCGCCTTTTGTTTCAACCATTTTTTCAGTGAATTGCATGCTACCTATTATTCCAATCTTCATTCTTAGCATTTATTTTTTAGGCTATTAATACATTGCCCCGCAATTAATTGCATGCAAAAGAAAGATGGGACATTCAAAAATGAAGAAGATTTCAAGAAGAAAATGGGTATGACTCCGCTAGAATTTGCTAGGTTTATCAGGACAAAAACTGCGAAAGAAATTGATGCTGAATTAAGAAGACGCAAAAAACTCAAGTAGTCTTTCTTTTGATTTTATGAATTCCGGAGTTTTGAGCTTGCTAGAATTATTTACATTCCTGTATATCTCTACAATGTCGTCGCTTGCCATAGTTTTCCTGTTGAAAGTGCCTATAAGTTTAAGCCCGGCAATGCTGGCGGATGCTACTATTCTAAGATCGTCTTCCATTTCCTTTGCCTTGTCTTTTCCGAACTTTTCTTTAACAATATCAGAATACTTATCTGCTATAGAAAGAACCCTGTCTGTAAGTTTAATTGTTCCACCTATTGAGGCATCATAAAGTTCTCGTAATTTTTCAGAATCAGTTTTTCTGTTAGTTGCTCTTAGATGGTTAACAGCCTTTTTTATTTCTCTGTCAATAACTTCGGATGACATGATTAGTGACTTTTTCGATGCTTCACTCAATACATTCTCAAGCTCTTGATCTGTCAAAGCGCTTATGTATACTGATGTGTCAATTAGGATCATAACCAAATTCTCATTTCACAACTACATTCATAAAGTCTTTGGCAATTGACACGTTTGGGTAATTTTTTATCTTGCCTTTCAGGTCGTCTGTATCCTGGTAACGGCGTGAAATATGTGTCAGTATTATCTGCTTTACATTCGCATTTTTTGCTATTCTTAGCACGTCCTCGACGGTGGCATGCCTGTAACTCTTTTCAAAATCTTCTTCAAAAAACGTAGAGTCGTGAATAAGAAGGTCTGCGCCCTGCGATATCTCCTCTATTGTCTTGCAGGCCATTGTGTCGCCCGAATATACAACTTTCTTGCCCTTCTCTACCAGTGCTACGTCTTCCAATGCCACGTTTTCCCCCTTGAATGATGCTTTCCCTTTTTCTTTCAGTTGCTTATAGAGAGGTCCTTTCTCCGGCAATCCAAGTTTTTTTGCCTTCGCTTTGTCTATCTTTATCCTGTCTTTTTCCACAAAAGCGAATGAAACAGCAGGTATAGCATGCTTGACCGGAATTGACTGTATCATGAATTCATTTGTTTCCATTAATGTAGAAATTTCATGCTTTTCAAAGTTGACATCGACGCCATTCACCTCAAAGCCCTGGACAAAGTAGCCTATGTTCAATAGCTTAGGCACAAAATTCTCGGCTTCAGGACCGTAAACACAAAGCGGTTTTTTCCTTTGTTCCAAGTTCATGGTCTGTATAAGGCCCATAAGCCCTGCAAAATGGTCAGCATGCCAGTGGCTGATAAAAATATCGTTTATTCTCATAAAGTTCAGGCCAGAGGAGAAAATCTGGCGCTGCGTGCCTTCCCCACAGTCAAACAGGTAAGTAAATTCATTCTCGCTCTGGTATTTCAGATAAACAGAAGCATGGTTGCGCTTTGGCGTAGGTATGCCCGCTGTCGTGCCGAGAAATGTTATTTCTATTGAGGTCATAGTAAATGCCTTTTTGACTGTGTAGATGCAAGCCAACGACGCGTACGCGTCCATACACCTTGCGTCGTTTCCTCCGAAAAGGTCTTTACAATCCTCAGATTCCTCTGGGATCTCAGAGGATTCCTCCTCTGCAGATACTCCAAAGAAAAGGAGATCATAAAGAACTTGTCTTCTGAATATTAATTCTATCTGAACTAAATATAAATATATGGATGGACAGGAAAATTTAATTACTTCATTTCTTGGCGGGCTTCTATCAAAAGAAGGACAAGGGCAAGAATGATGGCTACAAAACCAGAGTAAACTATCGAACCCAAGATGCCTGCGGAAATTCCTATGCCGAAAAGCATGCCTGCCGCGAACAAGACAACCTTTTCTTCGTCATGCTTGTTCAAATGAAGCTCTTTTTTTGTCAGGACAGACTTTCCTCTTCTTTTTTGCGCTTCTAAATTATTGTTCTTTCTTGATTTTTGTTTTCTTTTAGCCATAGTAAATGCCTTTCCTGTTGTGTGGACGCGTACGCGTCATTTCCTCAAAGGCCTTTACAATACTCCAAAAGTCCGCAT
>JACQNW010000014.1 GCA_016202845.1 Candidatus Aenigmatarchaeota archaeon | reverse complement strand
AGTTCTGGGCGTATGACGCTATGAAGGCTTATGCGAAGAGGCTGATGTGAAAATGCTGTTAGCTTAGACCACCTGATATTTGTGCAACAGGGTAAGTTAACCAACAAAAGAATCCAGACTAGAATTTGTTGGTTCACATATAGCTGCCAACTAAGTCATATCCTGAATATTATGTTGGCAAGCTATAAGCTACTTTAGAATTACAGGTATTCTTGGTTTTTGCATTGATGGCCCTACTCTAAGAAGCTGATAACCTTGTCATGCTTGAAGCGGCACCCATTTTTTACAGACACCTTCCTCTCTTGCTAAATCAAGCAAGTACCGTTTTGATGCCTCTTCATCAAGTACTAAATTAGGAAAATGCGCGTGGAAAGAAGCCCCTGAGTCAAATAATACGGTTCCCTGTAAATCAAGCTTTAGCCTTTCCATAGAGCGTATAGCGCTTTCTGGATCTCTGCATTCGAAATCTATCATAGGAGCGTGATATAATGTCCAGTCTTTTGGGTCTAAAAGACCTGCAGGCCCTCTTTTTGAAGAAATACCCATTGCTTCGTGCGGTTCTGAAGATGTAAATATTTTGTACAAAGCTGGCTCATCAACTATGCCATTATTTACTCTAACAAGATGAGTTTCTTTTACGTTTCTTCTTGTAGCATGCTTGCCCCAATAATGTTGAGTGAAGGAAGGTTCGTCTCTTAGGACAGTATCGCCGCTTGGAGCAAATACAAAAATTTCACACACACTGCTATTAGGTCTGCTTTCAACTACAGCATTTACATTTTCAAGAACTTGTGAAAATACAGTATCGCTTCTATACACGCCTGATTCTCTTGCTGCTATTGTGTAAGGTTTGTCTTCACCAAGAAATCTGTCTGAATACACGTTTTGTCTTGTCCTTTTGCCTGCTATCCTATAACCCAAGCGCGTTAGTTTTTCAACAAACAGTTGTTCTTTGCGTTTAAGCGACCAAGAGTCTGCGAGTATGGCCAGTCCAAGGCCAGGATAAAGCGTTGCCATTCTACGGCTGTAACGGCTTCCACCAGCATCTATACCTATACCAAAATTATCATCTACGGGGTAAACTGAATATTTGTGATGACTGACATGCCTTTGCGGATTTCCGTCATCATCAACTGTATAACCTGTTGATTTGCCATCCAGGAAAAACTTTCTTGAGAAAAATAATTTGTCTTGCCAATTCATCTTTGGTCAATGCCTGTTTAAGATTTATTGCCTGATGCCTATAACCCATAAAGAAAGGATGTTTTAAATTTATTTATAGCTATTCAAAAATTGAACTAATTTTCCAAGGGTGTACCACAAGTGGTATCTATATAGAAAAGGTAATATTTTGTAGTGATAATTAATGCTTCTTCGAAATGATGTTCAGAAAAATTGCATGGTTTGCGGGTCCTCCGACGTTTCCAGTGAGTGCATAGTGAGTGGCGAACAAGCGCTTTGCATATCTTTGTGCAAAGACCACATTTCTACTCATGCTACTATGCCTGCCATCGTAAGCGGGGTGTACTTTAGAAATTGAGTACACCCAGGCTACACCTTTGCTAGCTTTCTTTTCGTGAAAGAAAGTTACCGTCTTTAGAAAGCGAAGCTTTCTGAGGAAGTATTAGTCGCTTTTAAGCTTTGTCATAAACAATTATTCTTATGCGCAGGACATTGGTTGAGTGATGTAATGAGCAACAAAGTACTTGCTTTGTATATTGCAGTTATAGTAATAGCTGCGGCTTATTTGCTGTTTTTCGAAAATGTGCTTGGACATTCTGTCAGAATAGGCGGGCAGGATCATTATTTCAGCGCCTTTGACATCGTAACCATAGGAATCAGTTTGGTCGCTCTTGTTTTGCTCGTACTGTCCTTTATGGCATATAGAAGGCATCCTGACAGCAGAATGCTCATGGTTTCATTTGCATTCCTGCTATTTACAATATATAGCATACTTAATGCTGTTGATAACTTTTTCCTTGGAGGGTATAGTGCAATAGGTATTGCAGAGAAAGTTGTCCAATTCCTTGTGCTGCTGACTTTCCTTGTCATACTTTTCAAGAAATAATGGCAAATAACATTAATTTTTGAACTTATGTTAATGTTATTTCCATATAGCAAACTCATTGGAAAAGTTCAATTATCAATGAGATTTGCTATAAGTGGCAATTTGACTTGCCAAGGATGATGTTTATGCATGAACTCCAGTTAGAGACGAGGAAAAGGATATATGATTGCATTGTTGCTTCTCCTGGGCTGCATTTCAGAGAAATTCAACGAAGGGTTGGCATAGCTACAGGCTCCATTGATTATCATTTACACTATTTGCACAGGCATGGTCTTGTCAGAACAGAAAATATTGGGAAATACGTCAGGTATTACCCTCTCACGAAGAATTTTTCTGATGAAGAGAAAAAATTCATCTCCTTGCTTAGGCAAAAAAATGTCAGAAGAATTTTAATCTATATAATAGAACGTAAGACAGCAAATCCTGCGGACATAGCTGCTGTACTTGGCTTTAGCCCTTCCACGCTTTCATGGTATTTGAAAAAGTTAGAAGAGAGCGGCATAATTGTTCATACAAAAAGGGGGAGATTCAGGAACTACAAAGTTATTGACAAGGACACTATAGTGAGATATCTTATTCTTCATAAAAGCAGTTTCCTGGACGAAATGGTTGATAGGTTTATTGATACATGGGGGGCTAAATACAGCATCAGTGATCCAAAACAACAAGCATAACTATTCCGGCGTTTATAGTTAACCAAGTAAGCGGAGGAATTCACATCACAGCAGAAATTATCCCGAAGAAGAATGGAGAGTATTTTGCCCTTAGACGCCCTGAAGCAATTCCCGGACATGAACACCCGCCAAAAATAGTAAAATCTCAGGCAGGAGTTTCTGTAAATGAAATGGCTGAAGTTGTTTCTTTCACTAAGGGTACCATACCAAATGAATTTGGCTGGTGGACGAGAAAAGAAGTTAAATATTTCTTAGAGGAATATGATTGATATGGCTCTAAGAGAACAATTAAGGGGAAAGCTTACAAGCAAAGAATTAAAATTTGTCCCCACTTCTTTTGATGTCATAGGAAACAAGGACAAGGCCGTAGCCATAATAGAAATTCCTGAACAGCTTCAGGAAAAGAAAAAAATTGTGGCAGAAGGTCTTATGAAACAGCACAAAAATGTTAAATCTGTCCTGGAAAAAAGCTCTCCTAGAAAAGGCGAGTTCAGAATAAGAAAAATGAAATTAATTGCAGGCTTGAGAAATACTGAAGTTATTCACTTAGAAAACAAGTGCAGATATTTTCTTGACCCCAAAACCAGCTATTTTTCTCCGAGGGAAGGCACTGAAAGGCAGCGGATTCTGGAGCATGTGCGTGAAAATGAGACTGTTATGGTTTTTTTTGCAGGCGTTGGACCTTTTGCAATACAGATTGCGAAACACAAGAAAGCTGCAAGAATTATAGGAATAGAGAAGAACCTTGCCGCTGTGAAATATTTCAGGAAAAATATTAAATTGAACAAATTAACGCATGTTGAAGCTGTTCTTGGTGATGTTAAAACTAAATCTAAAAAATATTATGGCCAATGTGATCGCATCATCATGCCTCTGCCTGAAACGGCCGAGAACTATCTTGAATATGCAATAAACTGCCTTAAAGACAATGGCATGATTCATCTGTATTTTTTTTGCGAAGAGGAAAATCTTGAAAAGAAAAAAGAAGATCTCATGAATAAGATTAGTCATCATATAACAATATCGGTGCAAAAAGTCCTTCCATACGGGCCTAAAATATGGAAATACAGGGCCGACATAAAGGTTAGCAAGAAGAACTAACCTATTTGTCCAGAACAAACATCCAATGATGTTCTGGGTTTAATATCTGGAATATTTTGAGATCTATGCTTTCCTTTATTTTCAAACCCTTTTTCCTAAATATGCTTTCCCACTCTTCTGGCGGGCGAAAATTAAACGGTACATTAACTTTTTCTTCTCTATTTTTTCTATAGTGAAGAACTCTATTGTAAAACCAAACTATCTTCCATCTCCGCCGCCCAAATCCAGAAAATTACTTCCTGCAATAAAAGATCCAAATTTTTGATACCACATTAGAGCTCTTACATTCATTTTTTCATCGAATTTCACGAACGCGCCATTTTTAT
Organism: Candidatus Aenigmatarchaeota archaeon; assembly: GCA_016202845.1. Classification (GTDB taxonomy): domain Archaea; phylum Aenigmatarchaeota; class Aenigmatarchaeia; order GW2011-AR5; family GW2011-AR5; genus JACQNW01. The sequence goes on along the minus strand of JACQNW010000014.1, from coordinate 53 downwards.
TTAACAACTCGAAAATTTCTTCTTCTATTTGAATAATTTGTTTTTTGGATTTT
>JACQNW010000135.1 GCA_016202845.1 Candidatus Aenigmatarchaeota archaeon | reverse complement strand
GCTGTGCCCTAGGCAACCTTTTAATATGCTTCTATGTATACTTACCGATATGTCGGACAATAGACACAATCAAAAAATTGACGTTAAAAGCATCAGTTTACGTCCGCACAGGGAATTGCCTCCTACAGCAGAGGAAATATTCGGCAAAAAAGAGTTCTCAGACGTAGAGCTAGGTATGCTCCAGATGCAAGTCTTGTGGTTCATAAGCCATAAACCGCAACATGGCTACGAGTTGATGAAAACGCTTAATGACATTAAAAAAACAAAAGTTGGCCAGGGAACATTATATCCCGTCCTCCAGAAAATGGAAAAACAAAAACTTATCAAAGGTGTTGTGGACGATACAAGGGTTGTTTATCATATTACTTCAGAAGGCAAGAGTGTCATGGAAGAAGGATGCGCAGACTTTAGCAGAACCTTTTTCGGGATCTTCCAGGACTTTGTATGCAAGCAGTGCCTTCATTAAGCCCTTTTCTGTGTATTGACGTCTAATGGACGCCGGTTCGCTAGAGAAAAGCGCTTGCGGAAAAAACCATGAAAGAAAAAGAGGTAAATGAGTATGAGTACTTTGGAAATAAAAAATCTTCATGTAAGCATCGACAACAAGCAGATATTGAAAGGATTGGATCTTACAATCAAAAGCGGCGAGATGCACGCCATAATGGGTCCAAATGGATCTGGCAAAAGCACTCTATCATTTGCAATAATGGGACATCCAAAATACACAATAGACTCTGGTGATATTCTTCTCGACGGGCAAAGTATTCTAGAAATGCCGACAGACAAGAGGGCAAAAGCAGGATTATTTTTATCATTCCAGTACCCAAGTGAAATACCAGGCGTTGGCATGACAAATTTTCTTATGACAGCAAAGAATGCGATGGCTAACGGTGGACCAAAAGCTTCTGCTGGTGAGTTTCTGAAGGAAATGAAGGAAAAAATGTCAATGTTGAAAATGGACGAAGCTTTCATAAAAAGAAACGTGAACGAAGGATTTTCAGGCGGCGAAAAAAAGCGCGCAGAAATACTTCAAATGTCTGTATTGAAACCTAAGTTCGCAGTTCTTGACGAAGTCGACAGCGGACTGGACATAGATGCGCTGAAAGCTGTCGCAGAAGGCATAAACCAGACAGCAAAAATAGGCGGAGGTACAGACAGCCAAAAAACTGGAGTCTTGATGATTACACACTACCAAAGAATTCTGGAATATGTCAAGCCTCATTTTGTTCACATCATGATGGATGGAAAAATAATAAAATCAGGCGGCTTTGAAATTGCAGAAGAGCTTGAAAGCAAAGGATACGAGGGTTATGCCCCTATGCAAAGAATAAATGAAAATAATGTTTCTTCGAATAGGAGAGAGGTAAGTGTAGGGGAGAACCTGGGTTCTCTTTCCGCAAGGTGATAAAAATGGCAACAGTTGCACAGGAAGTCTTGAATTCAAAAGAAACGTATACAGAGAAGTACGGCTTTTCAATGCCTGAAAAATATGTTTACAAGGCGGACAAAGGTTTGTCAGAAGAAGTGGTCAGGAAAATTTCTGAAATTAAAAACGAGCCGCAATGGATGACAGATTTCAGGGTAAGATCACTAAACATTTTCTTGAGCAAGCCAATGCCAAAATGGGGAGCAAACCTTACAGGCATAGACTTTGATGCAATAACATATTACCTCAAAGCAACAGACACAAAATCGAAATCATGGGAAGATGTGCCTGAAAACATCAAGAAGACATTTGACCGACTGGGCATTCCAGAAGCCGAGAAAAAGTTTCTTGCAGGTGCAGGCGCACAGTATGACAGCGAAGTGATATACCATCAGATAAGAGAAGACCTGGAAAAGCAAGGCGTAATATTTCTAGACATGGACAGCGGATTGAAAGAGCACGAAGATCTTGTAAAAAAATACTTTGGAACAGTAATACCTCCGGAAGACAACAAATTCTCAGCGCTCAACAGTGCAGTCTGGAGCGGCGGATCGTTTGTTTATGTACCAAAAGGCGTTCATGTCGAGATGCCACTGCAGGCTTACTTCAGGATAAATGCTAAAAACATGGGACAGTTTGAAAGAACGCTCATAGTTGCAGAACCCGGAAGCAGCATACATTATATAGAGGGCTGCTTCACAAAAGGAACTCCGATAAAAACATCAGAAGGAACTAAGAAAATAGAAGAGGTTAAAGAAGGCGATGTAGTTTTAACTCATACTAAATCCTACAAAAAAGTTTACAGATTACAGAGAAGAAAACATTCTGGTACTCTATGTAAAATAAATTATGTTGGAGATTCAAGACAAAAAATTGAAATAACTGGCGGTCATCCCGTGCTTTCAGTCAAAAGAGAAAAAGCTGAGTACAAAAACATAAATTGGCAGCCAGAATGGATAGAAGCAGGACGACTAGATAAATATGATTACATTGCAATGCCAATAGAAAGGACAATAATTTCTGTTGACGAAAGATTCTTCTCTGTAACAATAGGAAGAGGAAGACATCCTGCAAAAACAATAGACTTCAAAATTCAGACAGATGAAGATTTTTTCAGATTAGTTGGCTATTATATGGCCGAAGGGTCTGTTATGGGAGAAAATTATCTTTCATTTACTTTCAACAAAAACGAAAGAGATTATATAGAAGATGTAAAAACTTTGCTTGAAAAATTCTTTGGAAAAGCACCATTAGAGCAAGAAGAATACAATAATGGAATTTCTCTGGTGCTTTGCAGCACTTTGGCAGCAAGATTGTTCAAAGAACAATTTGGAAAAGGCGCTAAAAACAAGTCACTCCCAAAATGGTTCATGTTAGAAAGTTTAGAAAAACAAGGAGAATTTGTAAAGGGATACTGGCGTGGAGATGGTAGTTTTTCAAATAAAAATTATTCATGGGGTAGAAAAACAGCTTTTAGAATAAACACTATATCAGAAAAGTTGGCAGAACAGACAAGAGATATTTTACTTAGACTTAATATATTCGCGTCAATAAACGTCTGGAATAAAAAGGCACCAAGAAGTAATTCGTTTGTAGTTTATATTGGTGGGTCATTTTTGCAAGAATTTTCTAAAACAGTAGACTACAACATAAATACAAATGTATCTTCAAATGGAAACTTGCTACAAGAACAAAAATTAGTGTCATACGCTCAAATATCAGAAAATTACGCATTTGTACCAATAAAGTCTATAGAGAAAGAAATAGTTGAAAATTTAGACGTTTACAATTTCAGCGTTGAAGAAGACGAATCATATGTTGCTCATGGTATAGTTGTTCATAACTGCACCGCCCCAAGCTACAGTTCTGACTCGTTGCATTCAGCAGTAGTAGAACTTATAGCAATGGAAGGATCAAAGATACAGTACACAACAATACAGAACTGGTCAAATAATGTTTACAATCTTGTTACAAAGCGCGCATTCGCGTACAAGAATGCAGAAGTATTTTGGGTTGACGGCAATCTGGGAAGCAAGGTGACGATGAAATTTCCTGCAGTCTGGCTTCTCGGGGAAGGCGCAAGAGGAGAAGTATTGTCCGTGGCATTTGCAGGCGCGGGCCAGCACCAAGATGCAGGTGCAAAGATATTGCACTTCGCGCCAAACACTTCATCTGTTATTACAAATAAGTCTATAAGCAAGGACGGGGGCAAGACAACGTACAGGGGTCTTGTAAAAGTTGCAAAAGGCGCGACAAACGTGAAATCAAGCGTTGCATGCGATGCATTAATACTTGATGATAAATCTTCTTCAGACACAGTTCCTTACATGGAACTTGAGGAAAAAGACATACAAATAAGCCATGAAGCAACAGTAGGAAAAATAAACGAAGACCAGCTGTTCTATTTGATGAGCAGAGGCATGAGCGAAAGAGAGGCCATGGCCATGATTGTCAGGGGTTTTATAGAAAGATTCACAAAAACACTGCCAATGGAATATGCAATTGAGTTGAACCGTCTTGTCGAGCTCGAAATGGAAGGCTCTGTGGGGTGATTTTGTGAGCAATATTATTTCTAAAGAAGAAGCTATGCAAAAATATGGCGAGCTTGCCTTGCCTAAAGAAAATGAAGAACCTTGGAGATATACAGACCTGAGGCTTTTCAATCTGCCAAAATCTTCAGGCACCAAAGTAGAAATAAAGATAGAAGGTGATACACAGTTTGTAAAGCCGCTAAACACCAGTGACATCAAAAACTTTTCAAAGCTTTTTGTGCCAAAAGATAAAATTGATTTTCTCCATGCAGCTTCATGGAAAGACGGCTTTTTGATACAGGTCCCAAAAAACAAGTCTGCAAATATAAAAATCTCCACAAATTCAGATTCGTCATCGCATAACATAATAATACTGGAAGAAAATGCAACGCTTAAGCTTTTTTACGACTATAATTGTTTCGGGGAAACGACGCCAGGCACCGACGTACAAAGTGCGTCCAAACACACCGGCGTCAAAGCATGCATATCAACAGATGTTACAGAAATATTTTCAGGAGCGTCATCAAACATACAGTTTGTAACAACAAGAAAATCTCAGCACGCTTATAATTTCTCTACAATGTTATGCGACCTGCAGAAAAATGCAAACATCAAATGGGTATTCGCAGCTTCTGGCGGCAAACTAACAAGAATCAAGGTAAATTCAATTTTTAACGGCGAAGGCGCGTCATCTGAAAGCATTGACATGTTTACTGCAAAAAATGGCGGCCATATAGATATAACAACAAATGCCGAGCATATAGCGCAAAACACTACGAACAACATGCATTCGCGTGGTGTGTTGTATGATAATTCATCTTCTATTTACAGGGGACTGATAAAAATCGACAAGCAGGCCCAGAAAACGTCATCGCATCTGCACGGTAAGAATTTGAAAATGAGCCCTGACACTACAGCAAACAGCATCCCTAGTCTTATGATAGATGCAAATGACGTTCAGGCAAGCCATGGAGATTCTACGAGCAAAGTGGACGAGAATCAGGTTTATTACTTGATGAGCAGGGGATTGAGCAAAGACCAGGCAGAAAAAATGATAGTAGAAGGGTTTTTTGACCCGCTTCTTTCAAGAGTTCCTGAAGAGTTCAGAAATGTTGTAGAGGCGGTAGTGAAGTGATTTTATGCAGAGCAATATTACAGCCAACGAAATAAGGAAAGATTTCCCAGTACTACAAAGGAAAATCAACGGTCATCCTTTGGTTTATCTGGACAACAGCGCAACTTCTCAGAAACCGCTGCAAGTAACAGAAACGATGAAAAGGTACTATGAAAATCATAATGCAAACATACACCGCAGTGTCCACAAGCTCGCAGAAGAGGCGACTGAAATATTTGAATCGTCTCGGAAGAATATAGCATCATTCATAAATGCAAATCCAGAAGAAACAATTTTTACAAAAAATGCAACTGAATCTATCAACCTAGTTGCATATGCGTGGGGCTTGGGCTTGCAAAAGGGCGATGAAATAATAACAACAATAATGGAACACCACTCAAATATTGTCCCGTGGCAGTTTCTTGCCAGCAGGGGAATAAAATTGAAATTTATTGACATCACGGATGATGGTTTATTGAAAATAGACCAGCTTGAGAATGAATTAAACAGCAACACAAAACTGGTTGCAGTCACACATGTGTCAAATGTATTGGGAACTATAAACCCTATTGAAGATATTTCAAGCATGGCTCATAATGCAGGCGCATTGTGCCTTGTAGATGCAGCTCAAGGCGCACCCAAGATAAAAATAGATGTCAAAAAAATTAATTGCGATTTCCTTGCCTTCACTGCACACAAAATGCTGGGTCCTATGGGCATGGGTGTACTTTATGGAAAGAAAGAATTGTTAGAAAAAATAAACCCGTTCAATTACGGCGGCGACATGATAAGAACTGTCACAAAAGAAGGCTCTACATGGAACGATTTGCCATGGAAGTTCGAAGCAGGAACTTCAAATGTCTCAGGAGCTGTAGGACTTTCAACAGCAATAGATTACCTGAAAAAAATAGGAATGGAAAATGTAAGGGAGCATGACAAAAACATGATGCAATATGCAATAGATGTGCTGTCAACAATAAAAGGCATTAAGATTTACGGGCCGCTGACTGCAGAAAACAGGTCCGGCGCTCTTTCTTTTAATTTGGGAGATATTCATCCGCATGATCTGGCAACCATACTGAATGACAAAGGAATAGCAATTCGCAGTGGGCATCACTGCGCGCAGCCACTGATGGAACGCTTGGGCGTCCCAGCCACAAGCAGGGCATCATTTTACATTTACAATACTCTTGAAGAGATAGACAGGCTTGCAGAAGGCCTGGAGCATGCAAAAAATGTATTCAAAATTGAGTAATAATTATGTCAGCAGAAGACATTTACCAGGACATTATCCTAGAATATTATAGAAACCCGGTGAACTTTGGTCATTTATCTAACCCAACAATCAAAGCCCAGGACTCGAATCCGCTTTGCGGCGACCAGATAGGAATGGAACTTCTTGTTGAAAGTAAGCAAACCGACACTGAAGGCGTCAAAGCAGTCATAACCGACGTAAGATTTTACGGAAAAGGATGCGCAATTTCCCAGGCCTCGGCAGGAATGCTTACAGAAAAAATAAAGAACATGACTGTAGAAGAAGCATCAAAGCTTACAAGAGACGATGTGCTAAACATGATTGGTGTGGAACTGTCACCAGTGCGCAGCAAATGTGCTTTGTTGTCACTGAAAGTCATGAAACTGTGCGCTTACCAGCACCTAGGCAAAGAGATGAACGAAAAAATATAAAGTTAAATAATTTTCTAAAGTCTTACCCTTATGGTAGAAGTAAAATATAGAAGCAGGATGGCAAGATTACTAAGAAATTTATCTACTGGTAATATACTGGTATTCGATGAGGCGAAATTAGAGTATAGAGGATGGTCCAGTCCTTATAGGCACGATAGTTTTGCTATACATCATGTTGAACTTGAAGAAGGTGTTGCTTATAAAATAGTTGGAGATGCAAAAGAAGTAGATTTGCCTGCACCTTTAGTTGTAGAATTCACTAGAGGAAAGACACGATCTTTATCACTAAAAACACAATCACAAGAAGGCAAAGAAACTGAAGAAGTAAACATTAGACTTTTGCCTGAGACTAAAGTTTATTATATTATAAATCTGGATAGAGTTAGAAAAAGGCAGCAGATTCCTTCAAAAAATATTTCATGAGCCCATGCAAGCAGGCGAAATCATGAAAAAGAGCTTTAATTCTGTCCAATGAAATATGTTAGTTATGAGAATAAACAGAAAATTAAAAACTAATTTTGAAAAAGTCAGCAGAGCATATAACAGAACAAGACTGACCTATCCTGACAAGCTTGTGAAAGACATTATAAAAATTTCCAAACTAAAAGCCGGTGCAAAAATTCTTGACATAGGTTGCGGCACAGGCCAGATGACAAAGCTTTTTGCGGCTTCTTAGAAACCCTATAAATAGGAAGGGACCCCATACCTCGACTGTGCGTCAGAGGAACGGGAGAACCTAATGGATATTGAGTCTTCTGAGCTAATAAAGTTTGCAAAAATTTCTTTTG